>JBOGDX010000102.1:0-8322 GCA_050743225.1 Actinomycetes bacterium
GATGTAGGACTCGGCCATGGCGAGCTCCTGCTCACGCACGGACACGTCCTGGTCAAGGAAGTCGAGCTTGGCCGAGCGGACCTCGTCCGGCCAGAGCAGGGTCTGCAGGACCAGCACGCCCTCGCGGGACCGCAGCATCGCCAGCCGCTCGCGCTGCCGCAACGCCACCTTGACCACGGCCACCCGGTCGGCCTTCTCCAGCGAGTCGCGCAACAGGAGGTACGGCTTGACGTCGCCGCCCGTGGGGTCGCAGTAGTAGGGCTTGCCCATCTGCACCGCGTCGATCTGCTCGGCCGGCACGAAGCTGAGCACCTCCACCGAGCGGGAGCTCGAGATCGGCAGGTTGGCGAAGTCCTCGTCATCGAGCACGACCATCTCGCCGTCGGGGAGCTCATAGCCCTTGGCGATGTCGCCGTAGGGGACCTCCTCGCCGTCGACCGAGCACACGCGCTTGTAGCGGATGCGCCCTCCGTCGTCGCGGTGGACCTGGCGGAAGGAGATGTCCTTCTCCTCGGTCGCCGAGAAGAGCCGGACGGGGATCGAGACGAGGCCGAAGGAGATGGCCCCCTTCCAGACGCTCTGTGGCATGGGCCAATGATCGCCGCCCGGTGGCCGGTGCACCAGCGCGAACACGGATTCGCGGCCCGGACCAGGGTGTTTGTCGACAAAACGGCCGACACGCCGCCCAGCATCCGGAGTTGTGTCCAGCCCCCGTGGCACGGTTCGGGCATGACCAGCCCCGCAGCCGTCCACCTCGACCTCGTGCGCTGGTGCACGACGTGCCAGGACGACGTCTTCTTCGAGCAGCCCGACTGCTTCGACAACCACGGCGCCGACTGCCCGGAGCGGGTGTGCGTGCAGTGTGGTGACGCGTTGCTCGTCGGGTTCGACCTCTCCGAGCCGGTCCTGGCGCCCCGCCGGGCCGGCCGCGTCGCCTGACGCCGACCGTGTCTCACGCGGCGGACTCCGGAGGTCCTCCCGAAGACGAGCCACCGCGCTACGTCCGGATCGGCAACGCTCTGCTCGCGATCACCGAGGACATCATCTACGTCGGCATCGCGGCGGCGCTCGCGGTCGCGGCCGCAGCTCTCCTGGTGTCGGCGGCCGGCGGGCTGGCAGATCTCGGCGGTGACCGCGCGGCCAGCGAGGTCGTCCTCGACGTTCTTGACACGCTTCTGCTGGTCTTCATCGTCGTCGAGCTGCTGTTCGCCGTACGGGTCATCCTCGGCAAGCGCGAGGTGGTTGCCGAGCCGTTCCTCGTCGTGGGGATCATCGCGTCGATCAAGGAGATCATCGTGCTCTCCGTCGAGGCGGCCGGCTACGTCGGCAAGGGCGAGAGGTTCACCCACGCCATCGTCGAGGTGGGCGTGCTCGGAGGCCTGGTGCTCGTGCTCGCCGCCGCGGCGATCCTGCTTCGCGCCAAGGAGAAGGAGCCGAGGGAGGGCGACGAGAGCGCTGCCCGAACGGCCCGCGACGACCGTGCGGCGATGAAGCCGAGGTCGGGCGAGCCGAAGGCGTGAGTCGGCGGCTCGTCAGCCGACGAGCTCGTCCCCGGCGCGTTCCCGGGCCCAGACGCGCACGATGTCGCGCACGGAGAGGATCCCGGCGACCTCTCCGCCGTCGAGGACCACGAGGTGTCGGAACCCCGCGCGCATCATCGCCTCGGCGGCCTGTTCCAACGTCCACGACGGAGCGGCGTAGATCAGGTCGGTGGTCAGGTGGTCGCGGACGTGCTCGCTGTCGGGGTCCAGGCCGTGGCCGATCGCGGTCAGCAGGTCGCGCTCGGTGATGATCCCCACGCCCTCGCCGTCAGGGTCGTGCACCACAGCCGACCCGACGCGGCGAGACGACATGGCGCGGCTCGCAGCGCGCAGGCTGTGGTCCGGACCGACCGTCAGGACCTCGGTGCTCATGCCGTCGCGGACCTGCATGGGGTGCGCCTCCTCGCGTACGACCCGGGCGTGCACCCATCCTGCTCGCCCGCGCGGGTGGTCACAAGCACCGACGATCATCGACTGGACCGCTGGCATACTCCGGTCGGTGAGCATCGAGGCGGCGGCGGGCTCGATCGCGGCACCGGTGTCGGGTGACCGGTCGGCCGCGTCTGTCGCATCGGCCGGTCGCGCGCCCGGGCGTGTGATCCCGGCGTGGGTGGACCTGCCCGTCGCGGTGGCCATTACCTGGGTGCCGCTTGTCCTGGTGCTCGACCGGGGCGCCGGTGTCGGGTGGCAGCGGCTGCTCGGTGCCGGCACGTGGCTGCTGCTCCTCGCCCTGCTGCGCAGGGAGACTCCGCTCGTCCGGGCCCAGGTCGCTGTCGTCGTGGTCTTTGCGACCGCCGTCGAGTACACGTTCTCGCCCGTGCTCGAGGTCTACGTCTACCGGCTTGAGAACGTCCCCGCGTTCGTGCCACCCGGACACGGCCTGGTCTACCTGGCCGCCCTGGCGATCGGCCGCAGCGCGTGGGTGGGTCGCCGGCTGGCCGCATGCGCGGCGGCGACCGTGGTCGTTGGCGGGGCGTACGCCGGCTGGGGGCTGTTCGTGTCGTCCCGCCCCGATGCCCTCGGGGCGTTCTGGTTCGTGTGCCTGGTGGGCTTCCTGGCCTGGGGCCGGTCGCGCGGGCTCTACGTCGGCGCCTTCGTGGTCGTCACCTACCTGGAAGTCCTCGGCACCTGGTTGGGCACCTGGGCGTGGCAGACCCAAGATCCCACCGGTCTCGTGACGATCGGCAACCCTCCGTCGGGTGCCGCCGGCGGTTATGGCTGGTTCGACCTCGCCGCCGTCCTCGCGGCACCCGCCGTCCTCGCCGCGACGCGCCGCCTCAACTCCCGACCGGAGTCGACCACGTAAAGCATGCTGGCACCCCTTTCAGCAGGCGTGCAGGCCTGCTGAGGTGTCCGTACACCTGCCATACGTGGTCGAATCCCGAAGGGACAAATGTGGTCATTCCAGGACTGCCCAATAAGTGTTTGACAGTGCGGGCCGAAATCGGGAACAGTCCCCAACATGTCTTCGGGAGTGGGAGATCGGGAGCAGGTGGCGTCGCTGCGGGCGATGGCGCACCCGGTGCGGCTGCGGATCCTTTCCCTGCTGACCGGCGCCGCGATGTCGGCGGCGGAGGTGGCCCGGGAGCTCGGGCTCACCCATGCCAACGCCAGCTACCACCTGCGGCTGCTCAGCGACGTCGGCTTGCTGGTCGACGCCGGCAAGGAGTCCATCCGCGGCGGGAAGGCCAAGCGCTACCGCTACGACCTGGACCACCCGGGGACGTCCTCGACTGACGCCGCTGCCAACGCGCTCTACTACCAGGCGATCGCGGGTGAGCTGGTGCGTCGGGCGAGCAGTCGGCGAAGCACCGGCGCCATGGGGAGCAGCAGCGACGCCGAGCTGTGGGTGTCCGGCGACGCATGGCAGGCAGCTGTGGACCGCGTGACCGGAGCGACGGTGGAGCTGCATCGCGCAGCGGTCGCCCCGCACACGTCAGGCGCACTGCACGTCAGCATCACGACGGCACTGTTCGAGATGGGGGACGGGTCATGACCTGGCGGGAGTCGATGGCGCCGCTGACCTTCCGGCCGTTCCGGCTGCTGCTCGGCGGACGGCTGGCCGACAACCTCGCCCACGCGATCGCGCCGATAGCGCTGGCCTTCGCTGTGCTCGACCTCGGCGGGTCGCCGTCGCAGCTCGGGATGGTGCTCGCCTGCCGCGCCGTCCCTACGGTTCTGCTGGTCCTGTTCGGCGGCGTCATCGCCGACCGGCTGCCGCGGCATTTCGTGCTCGTCGCGGCGAACATCGTCGGCGCGGCGACCCAGGCGCTCGTGGCCGTGCTCCTGCTGACCGGCTCGGCGGAGATCTGGACCTTGGCCGCGATCGAGGTGGTCAATGGCTCGGCCAGCGCGTTTCTCTTCCCGGCCGCATCCGGCCTCACCCCGCAGACCGTCCCGGCCGCCCATCTCCAGCCGGCCAACGCGCTGGTCCGGCTCGGGCACAACATGGCCTTCATCACCGGTGCTGCCGGCGGTGGTCTGCTGGTTGCCACCGCCGGCTCGGGATGGGCATTCGCGGTCGACTCGGTGCTGTACCTCGTCGGTGCAGTCGTGCTCGCCCGGCTCAACCTGCCACGGGCCGAGCGACTGGAGTCGGGCAACGTGCTTGCCGACCTGCGCACTGGCTGGACCGAGTTCAGTTCCCGGACCTGGCTGTGGGTCATCGTCGTCGTCTTCGCCTTCGTCAACGCCGCGATTGCCGCGGCCTTCCAGACGCTCGGACCTGTGGTCGCCGACGAGACCGTCGGCCGGGCCGCCTGGGGCGCCGTGCTCGCAGCCCAGGCGGTGGGGATGCTGGCCGGTGGCGTCGTCGCCCTGCGCAGTCAGTGGTCGCGACCGCTCTTCGTGGGGACCGCCACCGTGCTGCTCGAGGTGCCTGTACTCCTCGTCCTCGGCATCAGCCCGCAGGTGCTCGCGCTGGTCGCCGCCGCGTTCCTGGCCGGACTGGGTCTGGAGACGTTCAGCGTTGCGTGGGATGTCTCGATGCAGTCCAACATTCCCGAGGACCGGCTCAGTCGCGTCTACGCATACGACTGGTTCGGCTCGCTTGTCTTCATACCGATCGGCCAGATCCTGGCCGGCCCGATCGCCGCGGGCGTGGGGATGCGCACCACGATCGTCGGTGCGGGCGTCGTCATCCTGGCCGCGACTCTGGTCGCGCTGTGCGTCCCGAGCGTGCGCAACCTGCGCCGCACCGAGTCGATCGAGGCGGCACGGCTCGCGGTCTGAGGCAGCTCAGGGTGTGAGGCGGCGCACGACCTCGTCGTGCAGCAGGCCGTTCGTGGCAACGGCGCTCCCACCGGCTGGACCGGCCGCGCCGTCGAGGTCGGTGAACCGGCCACCGGCCTCGGTGACCACGATCGAGGTGGCCGCCAGGTCGTGCAGCGCGAGTTGGGGCTCGGCGGCGACGTCGACGGCACCCTCCGCGACGAGCATGTACGACCAGAAGTCGCCGTAGGCGCGGGTGCGCCACACGTCCCGGGTCAGGCCGAGGAACGCGTCCTCGCGGCCGAGATCGTGCCAGCCGGACAGGCTGGAGTAGGACAGTGACGCGTCGGCGAGCCGGTCCACCTTGGACACCGACATCCGGGTCGCCGAGGCCAGGCTCTTCCCGGTCCAGGCGCCGGAGCCAGCCCCCGCCCACCACCGTCTGCCCAGCGCCGGGGCCGACACCAGCCCGCCGACGACGTCGTCGCCGTCCATGAGCGCGATCAAGGTCGCCCACACGGGCACACCCCGCACGAAGTTCTTGGTCCCGTCGATCGGGTCGATCACCCAGCGCCGCGGCCCGTGCCCGGTGTCGGGCAGCTCCTCTCCGTGCACGGCGTCCCGAGGGCGGGCCCGGCCCAAGGTGGCCCGGATCGCCTCCTCCACCCGCTTGTCCGCGTCGGAGACCGGTGTCAGGTCCGGCTTGGTCTCGACCACGAGGTCGAGGGCGCGGAAGCGCGACATGGTCAGCGAGTCCGCTGTGTCGGCGAGGACGTGCGCCAGTCGGAGGTCGTCGTCGTACGCCGTCATGTAACGAACCGTACAAGTCCCTGGTGATTTGGCCCGGGACCGCCGCATACTTCCCTCGCCACTTGGGTTCCCGCGACGGCTGGGGGTCGACATGCCGCTGTTCCGCCGCCGCGTCGTGACGCAGGAGATCGTGCCGGCCGCGATCCCCGAGCCGCGCTTCTCCATCGACGGCTGGACCCTGGCCGGCACCCCGCTGGCGACCAAGCTGACCTCAAAGCTGGCGCGTCCCGATCTCCGCGAGCTGGAAACCTTGCTGCACGGCGTGGCCGTCAAGGTCGACACCCCCTACACGTACGAGCGGGCGGCGGTTCTCCTCGAGCGCGGCGACGAGCCGGGGCCGGCCTTGTCGGTCTGCGAGATGTGGCTGGCGCATCCGGCGGCGAGGTGGCCGGAGTACGTCCACCACACCCGGGCGATCGACAAGCACCGTGCCCGGCTGAGGACCAGGCTCGGCACCCGACCGGCCAACGCGGCCGCCGGCTAGCCCGCTGGCGCTCCGGTGGGACCCGTAGGGTCGCGTGGGTGAGCGTCGAGCCGATGGACCTGCGAGGGCGGGACGTACTGGCGCATCGGCGGCTCCGTCGACCTCTGACCGTGACCTCCGCGTGGCTGCAACCGGTGATCAATGGTGGCACTGTTGACCTAGGTCCTCCGCCTGCCTGCAGGAAAGGGGATCCGGCGCGAGGCGGCGCCGGGCGCTCGAGATGTTCGACACCGTCATGGGACTGCCGGTCCACGTCCTCGTCATCCATGCCGTCGTGGTGCTGGTGCCGCTCGCTGCCGCCGGCTTGGCGGTCATCGCGGTGGTGCCGAGGTGGCGTGAGCGGTTTGGCGTGCTCGTCGTGCTGCTCGCCACTGCCGGTCTGGCGATGGTGCCGGTCGCGACCCGGAGCGGGCGCGAGCTGGAGGACAGGATCGATGCGGGTGGGGTGGTGAAGGACCAGATCGCGGAGCACGAGCTCTGGGGAGACCGGGTGCTGTGGCCGACGGTGGCGATGTGGGTCCTGTCCATTGCGCTCGTGGCCATGTCACGACGGAGGGGCAAGGGCGCGGCCGTGACGGTCGTGGCGCTCCTGGCGATCGTGTCGGCCGCCGCGGCCGGGGGTGTGGTCATCCGCGCGGGGCACCTCGGGTCGACCGCGGTCTGGAGCTGCACGATCGGTTCTGAGGCCTGCCGGTAGGGCTAGGGGCCGTCCTGCTCCGCCTCGCGCCGGGCGGCCGCATCTTCGTCCGTTTCGCGAGTGCGCAGGAGCCGGCGGAGCGACGCCAGCCTGGTCGGGTCGGCGTGGCCGGACAGGACCCACTCGTCCAGCCCGCACTCGGGCTCGTCGTGCGTACATCCCCGGGGGCACTCGGTCGTGCCGGCCTCGAGGTCCGGGAACGCGTGGATGACCCTGTTGACGTCGACGTGCGCGAGCCCGAAGCTGCGCAAGCCCGGTGTGTCGATCACCCAACCGCCGATCGGCAACGGCAGCGCGACCGCAGACGAGGACGTGTGCCGGCCGCGCCGCGTGACGAGGTTGACGCCGCCCGTCGCGCGCCGGGCACCCGGGACCAGGGCGTTGACGATCGTCGACTTTCCCACTCCGGAGTGACCGACCAGCACGCTGACCCTGTCGTGCAAGTGCTCCGTCAGCTCGTCCAGGGGCCGGTCCCGCCGCACCACGACGTGGTCGACGTCCAGCGCGCGGTAGGTCGCGAGCACCTCGTCGGGGCTCGCCAGGTCGGCCTTGGTCAGGCACAGCAGCGGCGACAGTCCGCTGTCGTAGGCCGCGACGAGGCACCGGTCGACGAGACCGAGCCGGGGGGCCGGGTCGGCGAGGGCGGCGACCACGACGAGCTGCTCGGCGTTAGCCACGATGACGCGCTCCACCGGGTCGTTGTCGTCTGCCGTGCGCCGCAGCGCCGAGCTACGCGGCTCCACCCGGACGATCCGCGCAAGGGCGTCGGGTCCGCCGGAGACATCGCCGACGAGCGCCACTCTGTCGCCGACGACCACCCCGCGCCGACCGAGCTCGCGGGCCTTCATCGCGGCGACATCCCGCCCGCCCACCCGGCAGGTGAACCGCCCGCGGTCCACCGCGACCACCACACCGGTGACCGCGCCTCCGTGCGCCGGGCGCTCCTTGGTGCGCGGCCGGGACCCTCGCGACGGACGGATCCGGACGTCGTCCTCGTCCATCTCCCGGCGTCGCCGGGTCGTCAACCGGGGCCCGCCAGCATCTGGGTCCACAACGAGACGAAGTCGGGCATCGTCTTGCCGGTGGTGGCGACGTTCTCGACCTCGATCCCCGCGACGCAGAGCCCGATCACCGCAGCCGCCGTTGCGAGCCGGTGGTCGTCGTACGTCCCGAAGGGCCCGCCTCGCAGGGGCCGCGGCCTGACCTCCAGGCCATCGGCGGTCTCGCGGACGTCGCCTCCGAGTGCGGTGATCTCAGAGCTGAGCGCGGCCAGCCGGTCGGTCTCGTGGTGGCGCAGGTGCCCGATGCCCCGCAGCCGTGAGGGGCCGTGCGCCAGGGCGGCGATCGCCGTCAGCACC
Organism: Actinomycetes bacterium; assembly: GCA_050743225.1. Lineage (GTDB taxonomy): Bacteria > Actinomycetota > Actinomycetes > JACCUZ01 > JACCUZ01 > JBOGDX01. The sequence continues at coordinate 8,101 of JBOGDX010000102.1, forward strand.
GGGGCGAGCTCCCCGACGTCGCCGAGGTCGAGGTCAGCACCGCTGACGTGACCTGGACCGGTGACCGTGAGGCCGTCCTCCTCGAGCTCGACGCGCGCGCCGAAGCGCACGAGCAGTCGACGGAGCGCATCGCCCGCCTGGGTCGTGCGCAGCGGCCAGCCGGGCACCGTCACCACGCCGCCGGTGACGACGGCCGCCGCGAGGAACGGGGCAGCGTTGCTG
>JBOGDX010000103.1:0-8313 GCA_050743225.1 Actinomycetes bacterium
CCCCAACGGCGTGCGGACCGTGCACCTCCCGGAGAACGTCGGGATCCCGGAAGGTCGCAACATCGGCGCCGCGGCGGTCGGCGGCGACGTCATCTTCTTCTACGACGACGACGCCTACCTGCCCACCGACGACGTCGTCGCACGCCTCGTCGACGTGCTCGACCAGGATCCCCGGGTGGCCGCGGCGCAGCCCCGGCCCGTCGACCCGACCGGCACGGCCTCGCCCAAGCGCTGGGTGCCCCGGCCCGGTGGCCGTGACCCGTTGCGCCCGGGCGTCGTCACCTGGTTGTGGGAAGGCACGTTCGTGATCCGGCGCGACATCTTCGAACGGGTCGGCGGCTGGCCGGGGCACTTCTACTACGGGCACGAGGGCATCGACCTGATGTGGAAGGTGTGGGACTCCGGGTACGTCGGCTGGTACGCCCCGGACATCGTCATGAACCACCCGGCGACCAGCCCCACCCGGCACGCCGTCTACTACCGCATGAACGCCCGCAACCGGGTGTGGGTGGCCCGGCGGAACCTGCCCTGGGCACTCGCCGTGCCCTACCTGGCGGCCTGGACCGCGGTGACCGTGCTGCGCCTGCGCTCACCGCGGCGGCTGGCGGCCTGGTTCGGGGGGTTCCGCGAGGGGCTCGGTCCGGGAGCCGGCGAGCGTCGGCCGATGGCGTGGCGGACGGTGTGGCGGCTCACCCTGGCCGGCCGTCCGCCGGTCATCTGACCGCTCATCTCGCGTCATTAGACTCAGGCGGCTGACGGACCACCACTGACGTACGAGAGGAAAGCGCTCTTGCCACGACCGACCGTCCCGGGCCCTCCCGGCGAACCGGAGCTGTCAGTGGTGGTGATCGGCTTCAACGATCGGGAGCACCTGCCCCACGCGATCCGGTCCGTGCAGGACCAGACCCTGCGCCACATCGAGGTGATCGTCGTCGACGACGCCTCCACCGACGGGTCGGCCGGTGTCGCCAACTCGATCGCGGCCCAGGACCCGCGGGTGCGGGTGGTGCGGCTGCCCGAGAACAGCGGCGGATGCAGCCGGCCCCGCAACGCGGGTCTCGAGCGCGCTCGCGCGCCGTACGTCATGTTCCTCGACAGCGACGACCTGTACGACCGGCACGCCTGCAAGAACATGCTGCTCACCGCGGAGCGGACGGGCGCAGACGTCGTGTCGGGCCAGGTCAAGCGGGTCCACGTGACCAAGCAGAAGGAGACCGGCTGGATCAGGCGGCTCTACACGCGCCGGGCCGTCTACCGCGGCGTCCGGGAGAACCCCGAGCTGTTCTTCGACCCGCTGTCGACCAACAAGCTCTACCGCCGTGAGTTCCTCGACCGGCACGACATCCGTTTCCCGGAAGGCGTGCACTACGAGGACTCCCTGTTCTCGACCAAGGTCTACTGCCAGGCCGAGGTCATCGCCGTCGTTCCGAACATCGTCTACCTCTGGCACGTCGTGCAGCAGGAGGGCGAAGAGCTCTCCATCACTCAGCGCCGCTACGAGATCGACAACTTCCGCGACCGCATCGCCGTGCACCGGATGATGGACGACTTCCTGAGGGAGCACGGTTCGGCCGACCTGAAGGTCCACAAGGACTACAAGTTCATCCGGCACGACCTGAGGCTGTATCTCACCGACCTTCCGCACCGCGACGAGGCCTATCAGCGCGCGATGATGCGGATGGCTGCCGACTACCTCGCGACTGTCAGCCAGAAGACGCTCGACCTCTGCTACCCGGTCGAACGCATCTGCGTCTATATGATCCTGCGCCAGGACATCGAGGAGACCCTGAGGACGGTCGACTACCTGAAGTTCGGCTTCAAGCTGTCGACGTCCCTGGTCGAGCGGGAAGACCGCGTCTACTGGTCCGGCAAGTACCTTGACACGCCCGAGGGGCGCGCCGCACTCGACGTGACGGACATGGGTCTGCACCGGCTGCCGTTCGAGAGGCTCCCGCTGCACAACGACGTGACCCTCGCCTCGGCCCGGCGCGGCCGGCTGCGCCTCGAAGGTGAGGTGCTCAACCAGCTCGGCCGCATCCCGCGTGACGCCGACCTAGCCCTCTGGGTCTCGGTGCGCAACCGCGGCCGGCCCGAACGACGACGGACCTCCGTACGCGACTGGCGGCACGACGGTGACCACATCCGCTACTCCGTCGACCTCGACCTGGCGCGGGCCATCGGCGCCTTGGACCAGACGGTGCCCATCTGGGACATCCGGCTGGAGGTGGAGTGGCAGGGACGAAAGGCAGTGACCCCGTTCAGCATCGACCCGGCCATGGTGAGCGGCACGCGCATCCCGTACCGCGGTCGCATCGCCGGCACCGCGACCGGGTCGCTGCGGCCGTACGTCACGACGAAGATGAACCTGGCGTTCGAGCAGGCGGTCGACGACGGGACCGAGCGCGTCGCCGGCCTGGCCAACCGGTTCGGTCTTCGCGCGCTCTGGTCGGTGCGGTGGCGCTCGCGCAAGGCCGTCGGAAACCCCGCATTGAAGCGACAGGCCTACCGGCTGTTCCGGCGTCTGCCGGTCAAGCGGGGGCTGGCCGTCTTCGAGTCGCACATGGGCACGCAGTACTCCGACAGCCCGCGCTACATCTACGAGGCGGCCGTCGATGCGGGCCTGGACCGGCTCGGGCTGACGCCGGTGTGGTCGCACGCCAAGCGGACGCCGGACGGCTTCCCGGCGGACGTCCGCACGGTGCTGCGCGAGAGCTGGCCCTACTACTACCTGCTGGCCCGCGCGCAGTTCTGGGTGGACAACCAGGGCCTCCCGCGGCAGTTCTCCCGGCGCAAGGAGACGACCTACATCCAGACCTGGCACGGCACACCGCTCAAGCGGATGGGCTTCGACTCGCCCGCACTGGAGCGTGCGAGCGCGGCGACCCGTCGGACGCACAAGGCGATGATGCGGCGGTGGAGTGCTCTCTTGGTGCCCAGCGAGTACTTCGTGGAGACCTTCGTCAAGTCCTACCGGTACGAGGGCCGCCTCGAGCGGCACGGCCTCCCGCGCAACGACCTGCTGGTCCGCGGGGTCGACGAGGGTTGGGCACTGGCGAAGAAGCATGAGCTGAACCTGCCGACCGACCGGCGACTGGTGCTCTACTGCCCCACCTTCCGTGACCGCGCCCGCCGGCTGGAGAAGGAGTACGACCTTCCCTTCGACCTCGAGGTGCTGCAACGGGAGCTCGGCGGGGATGCCTTTCTGATGCTGCGCACGCACTACCTCGATGCGTACAAGCTCTCCGACCGACACGTGGCGTTCGCAACCGACCTTTCCCGGTACCACGACGTGACCGAGCTGATGCTGGTCGCCGACGTCCTCGTCACCGACTACTCCTCGGTCATGTTCGACTTCGCGAACACCGGCCGCCCGATGGTCTTCTTCGCCCACGACTACGAGGAGTACGTCCGCGACGAGCGAGGGACGTACGTCGATCTGCCCGACGTCGCGCCGGGCCCGATCGTCACCGACACCGATGGCCTGGTCACGGCGCTGCGCTCGGTGGACGACTCCCGAACGGCCTACCGCGAGAGGTACACCGCGTTCCGCGAACGGTTCTGCACCTACGAGACCGGACGGGCCGCCGAGCACGTGGTCAAGGAGTTCTTCGAGAAGGGCGCCCGGTGACGGCACGTCCAAGAGATGTCTTACTCGTGGCCAACAACATCGAGGAGGTCGGCGGCGTCCAGCGCGTGACGCACAACCTCGCCACGATGCTGCACGAGGCCGGCCACCGGGTCACCGTCGTGGGAATCCAGCACGCCGCCGTCGCGCACGACTACGGCGACCGTGCGTACCGCTGGCTCGTGCTCAACAAGACACCCGAACCGGCTGCTCCGAGGACCACCGGGGTGGTCGGACGCGCCGATCCCCGAGCGCGTTCCGCGCGTCGACGTCACGAGGAGGCTCACCGCGACGCGGTCGATCGGTTGTCCGGGGTGTTCGCCGGGGTCGACGAAGGCATCGTCGTGTGCATGCAGATCTGGTCGATGAACTGGGTGGCGGATGCTGACACCCGGCACCTGCACGTGATCGGCATGAGCCACGAGTCGTTCGACGCGACCCTGAACTCCTCCCGCTGGGAGCGCGTGAACAAGCACTACCGGGACGTCGACCTCCTCCTGCTGCTGACCGAGCGGGACGCCGAGCGCTTCGAGCTCGAGGGCTTCAACAACGTCGGGGTGATGCACAACTCGCTGAGCTTCCGTCCTCGAACCTCCAGCGACCTGTCGTCGCCGGTCGTGGTCGCGGCCGGTCGCTACGCCCCAGAGAAGGGGTACGACCGGCTCATCGACGCGTTCGCGTCGGTGGCACCCGAGCACCCGGACTGGGTCCTGAAGATCTTCGGGCACGGTCCGCTGCGGCGATCGCTGGAGAAGCAGGTCGCCGGCCTCGGGATGGAGGGCCGTGTCCTGTTGCCCGGCCTCGCGGCGGACATCGAGGCAGAGCTGCGAGCCGCGTCGGTCTTCGCGCTGTCCTCGATCCACGAGGGCCTGCCCATGGCGTTGGCCGAGGCGATGGCCTGCGGCGTGCCGGGGGTTGCCTTCGACTGCGCACCGGGCGTGCGGGAGATCGTCACAGACGGAGTGGACGGGATCGTCGTGCCACCGCGCAACGTGGGCGCCCTGGCTCAAGGGCTCGCCAGGCTGATGGCCGACAACGAGCTGCGCCGGCGCCTCGGTGCCGCGGCGAGGGTGAACGTCGCGAAGTTCGCCCCCGAGGCTGTGCTGTCGCAGTGGGAGGACGTCTTCGACCTCGTCGACAGGTAGCCGAACCCGTGGCCGACCGGTAGCCGACCATTGTCGGGCGCTCGGGTGGCGGCGATACTCGCGGCAGCCGTCGAAGGAGGCCGTCGTGGGTTCGTTGCTCGTGCACGTCACGGTCGGGCCGGAGGCGCCCACTCGGGCCGCTCTCGGCCTGCTCGTCGCGAAGGCCGCCGTGGAGCAGGGACACCAGGTCAGCGTGTTCCTCGCCGGCGACGCCGTTCAGCTCGTACGGGACTCGGTCCTGGACTCTCTGACGGGCCTGGGCACGGGCTCCCTGCGGGAGCACTTCGACGCCGTGGTCGCCGGAGGCGGGCGCTTCTACGTGTCCGGGATGTCCGGCCGGGCGCGCGGGGTGACGGCTGCGGACCTGGAGGGGAAGCCCGCCGAGATGGCGATGCCCGACCGACTGGTCCAGCTCACGTTCGACGCCGACCGGGTGCTGACCTACTGATCGTGTCGCGACGACCTTCTCCCGTCACGACTTCGATGCCGCCTTCCCCTCATCTCGCCGATGACGTGTCGTGGACGCACGTCGGCGGTGATGCGCTCGCCGGGAAGGGGGAGGTCATCCGGGCCTGCACCGAGCTGGCGGCCGACCTGTCCAGGGTGACGACCGAAATCGGCGGAGGCCGCGAGAGCCACATCCCTCAGGACAAGCTCGAGGAGGCGGCTGCTCGCATCCCGAGCTGCACCTTGGTCACCATCCAGACGGGGCCCGATGTGCACACGGCGCGGCCGGAGGAGTTCGCAGCGGTCGTCCTCGGCTGGCTGGAGTCGGCGACGGCGTCAGCGTCGGTCGAGGGTTCTCTCGAGACCGTCGAGGATCAGGTCCAGCCCGAACTCGAAGTCCTCCTCGCGTCCCGTCTGCATGATCTCGGTGACGACCTCGACGACGTGGGGAAACTCGTCCGCGGGGAGCTGGCCGAGAACGGCGGAGGACACCTGCTGGGTCTCCTCGACCTCGAACGGCAGGTTGAGCTGCTGGAGCGTGAACCCGTAGAGATGGCTGTCCAGGGTGTGCCAGGCATCGAGCGCTCCCTCGACCGAGAAGCCGCCTTCCCGCAGCCGTCCGAGGGTCGCGTCCAGGTAGCGCGTCATCCCCGGGCCGATGTTGAAGCGCGACATGATGAGCATCGCCGCCCAGGGGTGGGCCAGCAGGACCTCGTGGGCCGAGATCGACCGCAGCCGCATGGATGTCTTCCAGTCGGTCCCGGTCGGAGGCACGTCGATGTCGCCCAGGACCAGGTCGACGATGCCATCGAGGATGTCGTCCTTGTTGGCCACGTGGTTGTAGAGGGACATCGCCTCGACCCCGAGCTCCTGGCCCAGCCTGCGCATGGTCAGCGACTCGATGCCGCTCTCGTCGGCCAAGGCGACCGCGGCGCGCAGCACCCGCTCCCGGCTCAGGGGGGCCCGCCGGCCGGCGTTCGAACCGGTCTGCGTCGGCATCGGGATCCTCCTGGGCTGCGCGGGCGTACAACGTAAGTCTAGGGGTGGACACATCCACCTTCGGGGCTGTACCTTACAGTGTATGCGTACAGCGTAAGTACGCACCGCGTAAGTACGCACCGCGCAAGCACGCACCGCCCCAGGCGGACCGACCCCAGCAGGAGATGGCATGAAGGCGATCGTCCAGGACTCTTTCGGCTCGACGGACGTCCTAGAGCTCCGGGACATGCAGCGGCCCGAGATCGCCGACGACGAGGTGCTGGTGCGGGTGCACGCGGCGGGAGTGGACCGGGGAGTGTGGCATCTCATGGCCGGCCGGCCGTACGCCATCCGCCTCGCCGGCTACGGGTTCCGGGCGCCCAAGACCCCCGTCCCCGGCATGGACCTGGCCGGCGTGGTCGAGGAGGTCGGAAAGGACGTGACCCGGTTCCAAGCCGGCGACGAGGTGTTCGGCATCGGCAAGGGCACCTACGCCGAGTACGCCCGCGCTCCCGAGAACAAGCTCGCGCCCAAGCCGGCGAACCTCACCTTCGAGCAGGCCGCGGCGGTCGCCATCTCCGGCTTGACCGCCCTGCAGGGCCTGCGCGACAAGGGGAAGGTCGGTCCCGGTCAGAAGGTGCTGATCATCGGCGCGTCCGGCGGTGTGGGCACCTACGCGGTGCAGCTGGCCAGGGCGTTCGGGGCCGAGGTCACCGCCGTGGCCAGCACCACGAAGGTGGACCTGGTCCGGTCCATCGGCGCCGAGCATGTCATCGACTACGCCCGCGACGACTTCGCCGACGGCATGCACCACTACGACCTCATCCTCGACATCGGCGGCAACTCGTCGCTGTCACGCCTCCGGCGCGCGCTCACCCCCTCGGGGACGCTCGTCATCGTCGGAGGCGAGACGGGCGGCCGCTGGCTGGGAGGCTACGACCGCATGCTCCGCGCGCCCCTGCTCTCCCTCTTCGTCAGCCACCAGCTTGGCACGCTCACCAGCAGCGAGAACCACGAGGACATGCTCGTCATCAAGGAGCTCATCGAAGCCGGGAAGGTCACGCCGGTCATCGACCGGACCTATCCCTTGAGCGAGGCCCCGAAGGCGATTCGGTACGTGGAAGAGGGGCACGCCCGCGGAAAGGTCGTCATCACCGTCTGACGCGGACCACCCTTGTCACGCGTCGACGAGGCGCAGAACGGTCGTCACCACTTCGTTCACAGGCACCGTCGGCCGGACCTCGTGGTCGGCCACCCGACGCAGCAGCGGCTCAACGGTCTCGACGTCGTCAAGGATTCGACGCAGCTCCTCGGGATCCTTGCCGAACGGGTTGTTGGTCCTCGTCGCAATCCGGCCGACCAGAGTCTCGAGCGGTGCGCTCAGCAGGACGATGTGGTCGAACTGCGGATGGAACCTCACCTGGTTCTCCTCGCAGCCCGCGACGAACAGGACGTCCGCGTCCTCAGTGGTCAGGAGTGTCTGGACGGCGTCCTCACGCCACATCAGGTGGCCGTCCGGTTGCGGCTCGGTCCACCCGTCGTCGATGTCGACCGCCTTGTACCCGCGGGCGACCAGCTCCCGAACGACGCTGGACTTCCCGGTACCCGACATGCCCGTGAGAAGGACTCGCTTCACGTTCGGGAGGGTATGAGCCGGGACCGACGGTCGCTAGCCGGCGGTGCTCGCCGGTGCGTAGACGCGCAGCTGGCGTTCCTTCAGGACGAGTTCCCACCCCTGGGCGAGCGACGGCCTGGTGCGGGACAGTCCCGGTGTCCAGACGAGGTAGGTGCCCGGGTCGTCCGCGGACGCCGGCGGCTCGGGCAGCGCGTGACCGGTCCTCTCGACGTCAGCGTGCACGACGCGTTCCCCTCCCAGCGGCTCCCGGGAGTAGATGGCGAGGACGAGGGCGTCCCGGTCGTCGGTGACGATCGTGTCGATCCGGTCATCGTGCTCGGCCAGGTAGGCGCGGACGCCGTTCCAGGCCTCATCGCGCGGGTTGCGTGCGATGTCGTCGAGGACGGGCACGGTCCAGAGGGCCAGGCCTAGCGCGGCCACCGCTGCCGTCGCGGCGGTCCCGATCCGCTGCCGGTGCGCGGGTAGGCGGTTGCGGAGGAGAC
>JBOGDX010000104.1:0-8311 GCA_050743225.1 Actinomycetes bacterium
GGCGTTGTTCCCCTCGTCGGCCGCCGCGAGCAGCGTGTCGGTCTCCTGGTCGCGGTCGATGAGGTCGTCGATGCCGACCGGGCCGGCGTAGCGGAACGGGTTGCGGTCTGCGGTCACCACGTCAGAGTACCCGGTGGTTCCTAAATAAGGTGCCATCTGACACCTGATAGAGGCACCATGTGGGGCCGCACGTGGGTGACCTATGCCCTGGTGGTCAGCCTCAGCCTCGTGACCGCCCGCACCAACCCACGTCACGCACTGGCTGCCCGGCCGGCCTCGGTGAGCACGCGTGCATCCCGGTCGGCCGCGAGGACGGCCCCGTCGCCCTTGTACAACGACGCCAGCACCAGCGGGCTGATGCCCAGCTCGCGCGCCACCTGATGGATCTCGAGCTTGTGCAGGCGCCCACCGGCCTGCGCGACGCGCAGCAGCAGCTGCCGGACGTCAGCAGGGTCCGCCGCGTCGGGGTCCGACGCCTCCGATGTGTCCGCGAGCAGGGCGTCGAGCTGACGCGAGAGCGCGCGCAGGGCCAGCCGCAGCCGGGTGGCCTCGTCGATCTCGCGTGGGGCGTCGACGGTGCCCTGCCAGGTGCGCTGCGGGTGGCGCCGAAGGTACTCCTGCTCGAGCTCCAGCATCCGCTCGGTGTGGTGGCCGAACTGGTCGTTCGTTCCGTGGTGGAGCACCCCAGTTGCGGGTGGCGTGGGCGTAGCTGGCCTGCTGGTCGAGCTCCTCGTCCGACAGCTCGCCCGCGGGTCGTGCCTCCTTCACCGCCCGCTCCTGATTTCCATCACGACCGCCTTGGGTTCGGTGAAGAACTCGCGGCTGAACGTGCCGCCCTCCCGCCCGACGCCGGAGTCGCCCACGCCGCCGAAGGGTGCCCGCAGGTCGCGGACGAAGAAGCAGTTGGTCCAGACCGTGCCGGCCTTCAGGGCCGCCGAGACACGGTGCGCGCGGGACAGGTTCTCGGTGAAGAGCATGGCGTTCAACCCGTACGGCGTGTCGTTGGCCATTGCGACAGCCTCGGCCTCGGTGTCGAAGGGATGCACGACCACGACCGGTCCGAACACCTCTTCCCGACAGACCCGAGCGGTCGCCGGCGCGTCCACGACCACTGTCGGCCGGACCGCCCAGCCCTCGTCGAGACCACCGGAGAGCACCCGGCCGCCGTCGGCCTCGATGCCGTCGAGGTAGGACCGCACCTTCTTGTGGTGCTCCTCGGAGGCCAGCGGCCCCAGCTGCGTGGCCCGGTCCTTGGGGTCGCCGAGCCGCAGCGCACCCGCCGCGGCCGTGAACCGGTCGAGGAACTCCTGAAGGACGGGACGCTCGACGAAGAGACGGCTGCCGGCCAGGCAGACCTGGCCGGCGTTGGCGAAGACCGCCTGCACCGACCAGGGCACCGCGGTGTCGAGGTCCGCGTCGGCGAAGACGAGGTTCGCGCCCTTGCCGCCGAGCTCGAGGCTCACCGGGGTGAGGTTCGCGGCGGCCGCCCGCGCGATGGCCCGACCGGTGCCGGACTCTCCGGTGAAGGTGATGCGGTCGACCCGCGGGTCCTCGGTGAGCGCCTGGCCGGCGGAGTCAGGACCGAAGCCGTGCACGACGTTGAGGACCCCGGGCGGCATGCCGGCCTGTAGCGCCAGCCGGGCAAGCAACGTGGCCGACGTGGGTGTGTCCTCGGCCGGCTTGAGAACGATCGCGTTCCCCCACGCCAGGGCGGGCGCGACCTTCCAGGTCTCGAGCATCAGCGGGAAGTTCCACGGCGCGATGGCGGCGACGACACCGGCGGGCTCGAAGCGGGTGTAGGCGTGGTGGCCGGTGTCCATGGGCAGCGCCTCGCCCGCCGCGAGCCGGGCATGGTCGGCGAAGAACCGGAAGTTCAGCGCCGACCTCGGCACGTCCTTGCCGGTGCTGTCCGCGATGGGCTTGCCCATGTCGCGGGTATCGGCGAGCGCGAGCTCGTCGGTGTGCTCGACGATGAGGTCGGCGAGCCGGTGAAGCACCGCACCCCGCTCGGCGAACCCCATCCGCGGCCACGGCCCTGCGTCGAAGGCCCGGCGCGCCGCGGCGACGGCCAGGGCGGCCTCTCCCGGGCCGCCGAGTGCGGTCTCGGCCCATGCCTCGCGGGTCCAGGGGTCGACCGTGTCGAAGCGAGCACCGCTCTCCGACTCCACATCCTCGCCGTCGATGACGTGCGGGACCAGCTCCATCGTCAGGTGTCCTTCCGCTCGGCGATCGTGACGTCCCCTGCCGCCCAGTGGGTGTCCGGCACCTCGCGCACCACCACGCGCACGGCCTCCCGTCGGGCGCCCAGCGTGCCCTCCACGGAGTCGGTCAGCGCGGTGATGAGCGCCCGCAGCTGCTGGGGGGTGCGCCCCTCGACCAGAGTGACTTCGACGAGTGGCACGGTCAGCCTCCGTTGACGACGATCGAACCGAGGTGGGTGAAGTGCGCGGCGACGCGCGAGCCCGGCTCCACGGTCACCGCATCGGTCATGCCGCCGGTGAGGACCACCCAGCCGGCCTCGAGGGCGTGCCCGCGCTCACCCAGCGAGTTGGCGGCGAGGGCCAGCGCCTCGCCCGGATGTCCTTGCACGGCGGCCCCGGTCGCGGTGTCGACTACCTTGCCGTCGACCTCGACCAGGCAGGCCTCCAGCGACAGGTCCAGCGCGGCCGGGGGCAGTCCCACCGGGCCGGTGAGGTAGCAGCCGGACGAGGCGTTGTCGGCGACCACGTCGGGCAGCGTGAAGCGGAAGTCGGCGTAGCGCGAGTCGATGATCTCCACCCCGGCGTAGACCGTCTCGACCGCGCGCATCGCGGCGGCCGCGGTGAGACCGGGCCCCTGGAGCCGCTCGCCGAGGACGAACACGACCTCGGGCTCGGCCCGCGGGTGGATGAGCCGGTCCCGCGGCACCGGCTCGCCGGCCGGCAGCACCATGCCGTCGGTCAGCCACGCGGTGAGCGGCGTGTCGATGTTCATCCGCCGCTGCTTGGCCCGCGAGGTCAGCCCGAGCTTGACGCCGACGATGTGCTCGCCGCGGGCGAGCCGCCGGGCCAAGGCCTCGTCCTGGACGGCGTAGGCCTGGGCCAGGTCGAGGTCCGGCCACTCGTCGGTGACGGGTCCGCGCTCGCTGACGGTCTCCTCGGCCTCGAGCAGCACACCCGCGGCACGGTTAACGTCCCAGCCACTCATCGGGCACCCGCCGCACGCGCCGCACCCGCGCCCGCCGTCACGAGCTCGCGGTCCTTCTCCTGCACCAGCTGCAGCGCCACGTCGATGATCATGTCCTCTTGACCTCCGACGTAGCCGGCTTCGCCGACCCGCTGGAGGATCTCGTGGGTCGGCACGTCGTAGCGCGCCGACGCCCGCTCCGCGTGCAGCAGGAAGCTGGAGTAGACGCCGGCATAGCCCTGGACGATCGAGGCCCGGTCCATCCACGGCAGCCGCGGGATGAACGGCCGTACGACGTCCTCCGCTGCCGCGGAGGCGGCCTGCGGGTCGACGCCGGTGGCGACGCCCAGGCGGTCGAAGACCGCGGCCAACACCTCGGTCGGGGAGTTGCCCGCGCCGGCACCGAGGGCGCACAGGGCACCGTCGATCTGCTTGGCGCCGGTCTGGTGGGCGAGCACGGAGTTGGCGATGCCGAGGGAAAGGTTCTGGTGGCCGTGGAAGCCGACCTGGGCCTCGTGTCCGATCTCGCGGACCAGCGCCTGCACCCGCGCCTGGGCGTCGGCAAGGACAAGCGCGCCGGCCGAGTCGACGACGTAGACGCACTGCGCACCTGCATCGACCATGATCCGGGCCTGGCGGGCCAGGTGTTCCGGTGGCGTGCGGTGAGCCAGCATCAGGAATCCCACCGTCTCCATGCCGAGGTCGCGGGCCGACCCGAAGTGCTGGATGGAGACGTCGGCCTCGGTGCAGTGCGTGGCGATGCGGGCCACCGAGGCGCCTGCCCCGTGCGCGTGCCGGAGGTCCTCGACGGTGCCGAGCCCGGGCAGCAGCAGCACCGCGATCTGGGCGTGCCACGCCTCGTCGACGGCGGCCGCGATGAGGTCGATCTCGCTCTCGCGGGAGAAGCCGTAGTTGAAGGACGAGCCGCCCAGGCCGTCCCCGTGGGAGACCTCGATGACCTGCACGCCGGCAGCGTCCAGAGCCGCCACCGTCGCGCGCACCTGCTCCTCGGTGAACTGGTGGGCCATCGCGTGCGAGCCGTCACGCAGCGTCGAGTCGGTGATCCGTACGTCGGGCATGGTGGTGGGCGATTCCGTCATGCGGGCACCAGCTTTCCGAGCGCCAGCTGCTCGCCGACCCGGGCGGCGGCTGCGGTCATGATGTCGAGGTTGCCGGCGTACTCCGGCAGGTAGTCGCCGTTGCCGCGGACCTCCAGGAAGACGGCCACCCGGCCGTTGCCGGACCAGCCCTCGCGGGGGTCGTCGAACTGAGGGTCGGCGCGCAGCGTGTAACCGGGGACGTACTGCTGCACGGCGGCGACCATCCGCTGCACCGAGTCGCTGATCGCGTCGCGGTCGGCGTCGGCCGGGATCGCGCAGAACACCGTGTCCCGCATGATCATCGGGGGTTCGACCGGGTTGAGGATGATCACCGCCTTGCCCCGCGCGGCCCCGCCGACGAGCTCGACGGCGCGGGACGTGGTGGCGGTGAACTCGTCGATGTTCGCGCGGGTGCCCGGGCCGGCCGAGCGGGACGCGATCGAGGCCACGATCTCGGCGTAGGACACCGGGGCGACCCGGGAGACGGCGTGCACGATAGGGATGGTGGCCTGGCCGCCGCAGGTGATCATGTTGACGTTCGGGGCGGCCAGGTGCTCGTCGAGGTTCACCGGCGGGCAGACCAGCGGGCCGAGCATCGCCGGGGTCAGGTCGACGGCCTGGATGCCGGCCTCGGCGTACTTGGGGGCGTTGGCCGCGTGCGCCTTGGCGCTGGTCGCCTCAAACACCAGGCGCGGTACGTCGGGTCGGGCCAGCAGCCAGTCGACACCGTCCGCCGAAGCCTCGACGCCGCGAGCCCGGGCCTTCGCCAGCCCGTCGGACGTGGGGTCGACGCCGACCATGTAGCCGACCTCGATGGTGTCCGACCGCTGCAGCTTCACCAGCAGGTCGGTGCCGATGTTGCCCGGCCCGACGATGGCGGCCAGGATCTTGCTCATGCCGTGCTCCTCTCGAATCGCGCCGTCACGGTGCCGAGACCGGCGAAGTCGGCGCTCCAGGTGTCGCCCGCGGTTGCCGGCTGGGCCGCTGTCACGGAGCCGGGCAGGACGACCTGCCCCGGCAGCAGCGCTGCACCGTGCTCGCCGACGGTGTTGGCGAGCCAGGCCAACGAGATGAGCGGCGACCCCAGTACGGCTCCCCCGGCCCCCGTGGCCACAAGGTCACCGTTGCCGTAGAGGTTGCAGCCGGCGAGGCGCAGGTCGACATGGTCGAGCCGGACCGGGCGGCTGCCGAGGACGACACCCCCGGAGGACGCGTTGTCGGCGATGGTGTCGACGATGCTGATCTTCCAGTCTTCGATGCGCGAGTCGATGATCTCCAGCGCCGGCAGGACGAAGTCGACGGCCGCCGCCGCGTGCGCGACCGTGACGCCGGGGCCGCGCAGCTCGCGGCCGAGGACGAAGGCGACCTCCGGTTCGACCCGGGGCGCGATGAACGTCTCGACGTCGATGGGGTGGTGCTCCGGGTGGAACATGTCGGCGCGGAGCACGCCGTGGTCAGGTTGGTCGACGCCCATCTGGCGCTGCATCGCCGCGGACGTCAGGCCGACCTTGCGACCCTGCAGCGTCCGGCCGTCGCGCTCCCAGTCCTCGACCTGCAGTTGCTGGATGGCGTAGGCGTCGTCCAGGTCCAGCCCGGGGAAGGTCTGCACGAGCGGCGGGACCGCGACGCGCGACTCGTAGCACCCCAGGAGCAGGTCCGCCGCCTTCTGACGGGTCCCTTCGTCCATCCGTGCACCGCCTCCTGCTTCGGTCGTGACCGGTCTTGCATCATCGCACCTGGCGGGTGCATCGTCACCACCGTGCGTTCCACTCAGCAGGACGGCGGGTACACATCGGTGCTCTCGCGCGCCTTCGCCCTGCTCACCTGCTTCACCGAGGCGGACGGTGACCTGAGCCTGGCGGAGCTCTCCCGCCGGACCGGCATCCCCAAGGCCACCGTGCACCGGCTGGTGAGCCAGCTCGCCCACTGGGGCGCGGTCGAGCAGACGCCCGCCGGCGTACGGCTGGGGATGCGCCTGTTCGAGCTGGGCCAGCTCGCTCCGCGGCAGCGCGACCTGCGAGAGGCCGCGCGCCCGCACATGGAGGACCTGCGGCAGGCCACCGCCGACACCGTGCACCTCGCGGTGCTGGACGGGTCCGACGTTGTCTACCTCGAGAAACTCACCGGACGACGCGGCCCGCCGCTGCCCTCGCGGGTCGGGGGCCGGATGCCCGCGCACTGCACCGGCGTCGGGAAGTCGTTGCTGGCCTTCTCCCCGGACGCAACCGTTGCCGAGGTCGTGGCCTCCGGACTGGTCCGGCGGACGCCACGGACCATCACCATCCCCGCGGTGCTGCTGCGCGAGCTGGCCGACATCCGCCGCAGCGGGCTCGCGTTCGACCGCGAGGAGTCGACCCCCGGGGTCGTCTGCGTCGCCTGCCCGGTCCTGGGGCGGACCGGCGACGTCGTGGCGGCGGTCTCGATCTCTGGCTGGTCCAACCGGCTCGACCCCGGGCGGGTCGCCTCCGCAGTCCGGACGGCGACCCTGGCGATCTCCCGTCAGCTGGCCCCCGTCCGGGCGCCCGGCCCCCGACCCGGATCGGACGCTTCGCCCTCCTGAGTGTTACGTTGGTCGAATATCTGAGTCGTGTACTATCTTTCCTTTCCGACGGCCGGTCCAGGTGGCCGTCGATCTTCCCCCGCAGCAAGGAACGCGCCCATGAGCACCGGCGAGCCCCTCGGCATGGAGCAGCCCAACGCAACGGTCGACGTCGACCTCCTGGTCGTCGGCGCCGGACCGGTGGGCCTGTTCGGCGCCTACTACTCGGGCTTCCGCGGGCTGAGCGTCGCGCTGATCGACGCGCTGCCGGAGGTCGGTGGTCAGATCAGCGCGATGTATCCGGAGAAGCTGATCCACGACGTGGCGGGGTTTCCCGCCGTACGTGGTCGCGACCTCGTCCGGCACCTCGTCGACCAGGCCGCGCCGTTCTCACCGCAGTACCTCCTCGGCGAGCAGGCGCTCACGCTTGCCTACGACGCAGACGGCAGCGTGCTCGTCGGCACCGACCGCGGCCGGTCGGTGCACGCCCAGGCCGTGATCATCACCGGCGGCATCGGGTCCTTCAGCCCGCGGCCGCTGCCCACCGGAACGGAGTTCGACGGCAAGGGGCTGCGCTACTTCGTCCGCGAGCTGGCCGAGCTCACCGACCGGGACGTGGTCATCGTAGGCGGCGGTGACAGTGCGTTCGACTGGGCGCAGAGCCTCGAGCCACTGGCGCGCTCGGTCACCCTCGTGCACCGGCGCAAGATCTTCCGTGCGCACGAACACACCGTGCGGCAAGTCCTCGACTCGAGCGTCGAGGTGATCACCGACAGCCAGGTGACCGCTATCCACGGCGACGTCGACGTCGCCACCGACGGCTCGCATATCGACGCAGTCGAGATCACCCACGTCCCGACCAAGGAGGTCCAGACCCGCAAGGCCCAGGCCGTGATCGCCGCACTGGGGTTCACCGCCAACCTCGGGCCGCTGCTCGACTGGGGCCTCGAGGTCTCCGAGCGGCACATCGTCGTCGACACCCGCATGGCGACCAACCGGCCGCGGGTCTTCGCGGCCGGTGACATCACCGACTACTTCGGCAAGGTCCGGCTGATCGCGGTCGGGTTCGGCGAGGTCGCCACCGCCGTCAACAACGCGGCGACCGTCCTCGACCCCGACGCCGCGCTGTTCCCCGGGCACTCCACGGAAGAGACCACCTGACCGGCGCGCCAGACCCTCCGGAGGACACATGCCCTTTGTCATCGGCGACCCGTGCATCGACGTCACGGACAAGTCATGCATCGAGGAGTGCCCCGTCGACTGCATCTACGAGGGCGCGCGCAAGCTCTACATCCACCCGAACGAGTGCATCGACTGCGGGGCCTGTGAGCCGGTGTGCCCGGTCAGCGCGATCTCGGCCGACCGGAAGGTCCCCGAGGACCAGGCACAGCACCGGGCCGACAACGCCGAGTTCTTCGCCATCACGCTCCCCGGGCGCGGTGAGCCTCTGGGCGCCCCGGGCGGCGCCGGCAAGCTGGGCCTCGTCGGCGCGGACACCCCGCTGGTC
>JBOGDX010000105.1:0-8290 GCA_050743225.1 Actinomycetes bacterium
GCGTTGTTGTGACCCCAGCAGACGTAGGAGGGAGCCTCGCCGCCACTGCCGGCCGTACGCCGCTCACCGCCCCACAGCCGCTTGTAGGAGTTGACCCACTGGTTGGTGACCGCGGTGATCTCGGCGGCGTGCTGCAGGAGCCCGGCGATGAACGACCGGGCAGCCTTGGACAGCTGGTACGGGGCACCCGCCTCGAAGAACGCGTTGCGCTCCCCCTCGAACAGGGACAGGTGGGTGTGCATACCGGAGCCCGGGTGCTCGGTGAGCGGCTTGGGCATGAAGGAGGCGTAGACCCCCTGTGAGAGCGCCACCTGCTTCATCACGTGCCGGAACGTCATGATGTTGTCGGCGGTGGAGAGCGCGTCGGCGTAGCGCAGGTCGATCTCCTGCTGGCCAGGGGCGCCCTCGTGGTGGCTGAACTCCACCGAGATGCCCATCGACTCCAGCATGGTGATCGCGTCGCGCCGGAAGTCGTGCCCGATCCCGTGCGCGATGTGGTCGAAGTAGCCGGCGTGGTCCACCGGCGTGGGCGGCTGGCCGCCGCCCGGGTGGTCCCGGAACAGGAAGAACTCAATCTCCGGGTGGGTGTAGAACGCGAACCCCATGTCCGCCGCCTTGGCGAGGGTCCGCTTGAGCACCTGGCGCGGGTCGGCGAAGGAGGGCGTGCCGTCCGGCATGAGGATGTCGCAGAACATCCGGGCCGTCCCCGGCGTCTCCGACCGCCACGGCAGGATCTGGAAGCTGCCAGGGTCGGGCTTGGCGAGCATGTCCGACTCGTAGACCCGGGCGAATCCCTCGATCGCCGAGCCGTCGAAACCGATGCCCTCGTCGAAGGCGCCCTCGAGCTCCGCGGGCGCGACGGCGACGGACTTGAGGAACCCGAGGACGTCGGTGAACCACAGCCGCACGAACCGGATGTCCCGCTCCTCGAGCGTGCGGAGCACGAACTCCTGCTGCTTCTCCATGACGGCATCGTGCCGGTGGGGTGTTTCGCCGGTGTTACAGGGGCGGCATGGCGGCGGGACCGGGACGAACCGGGCCGAACGCTGCTGGGTGGGGCGGAACCTTTACCGAAATCGCGCCGGCGCCTGGCCCCCCGGAGACGATGCGCCGTCGATCATGAGCGCCATCCCTGCCGGGACACCGAACCCCTCGAGGAGGAGCCATCCCATGACGACATCCGTCCGCAGCCTGCCCCGCACGGCGATCGCCGTGCTCGCCGCATTCGCCCTCGCGGTAGCCGTCGCGGTCCTGACCGGCATCGGCCTGACGGCGACCGACTCCGCAGGTGCGTCCTGGAACCGACCGGGCGACAGCGGCGCGTCCTGGAACAAGACCGGCGACAAGGGGGCGTCCTGGAACAAGGGAGGCGACCTGGCCGGCGCCTCCTGGAACCGGGTCGCCCCGGCCCCGAAGAACGGCGCCTCCTGGAACTGATGGCCCGAACGGCCTAGTCCTAACGGAGGGGAACACGCCTGTTCCGCAGCGTGATCGGGGTGGATCCCCCAGACTGATCGGGTGGCTGCGCGCCCCGGGGCGCCCGATCGGCTGATCTGGTTGCTCAGCGGAGGACTCGCCGCTGCAGGAGGGCTCCTGTGGTGGCGAGGCCTCGTGCTGCCCGAGCTCGAGCCGCACGTGTGGTGGCCGCTGCTGGCGGTCGCTTTCGGCCTCAGCGAGCGGTTCGCGGTCCACCTGCCCTTCGGCCGGGACAACCACAGCCTGACGTTCAGCCAGGCCCCCCTCGTCCTCGGGCTGTTCGTCCTGCCCGCCGACGAGCTGCTCCTCGCGGCGCTGGCGGGCGTGCTGGTAACTCACGAGATCGTCAACCGGAACCCGCCGATCAAGGTCGCGTTCAACGGCGCGTCCGCGCTGGCGCAGGTCGCGGTCGCCTGCGCCGTGTTCAGCACCGGCCTCGAGCGACTCGACCTCGATGCGGCCTCGCTCTCTCCCGTCGTGTGGCTGGTCGCGCTGGCCGCCACGCTGTCGGCCGACCTGGTCGGCAACCTCGCCCTCCTGCTGATCATCGGACTGCGCCGGTCGCGGTGGGACCTGGCGGAGGGGGCCCGGACGCTGGCGGCCGCGGCGGTCGGCACCGTCGTCGTCACCGACCTGGCGCTGGTGACGGTGTTCGTCCTCCTGCGCGAACCCCAAGCGCTGTGGCTGCTCGCCGTCGTCGGCGTCCTGTGCTTCCTGCTCTTCCGCGGCTACCACGTCCAGCGGCTCCGCTACAGCAGGCTGGAACTGCTGTACCGGTTCACCCGGTCGGTGGACCAGGCGCTGCAGGACGAGTCGGTGCCCGCAGCGGTGGCCGCGGAGGCTCGTGAGCTGTTGCGGGCGAAGCACGCCGAGGTCGTCATGCGGGAGGGCAGCCCCGGCTTCGACGACGACGCCTCCGAGGCGTGGTGGGCCCCCGCTTCGGTCGGTCGCCCCGTGCGGCTGGCCCGCGGCGGGAACAGCCCGGCGCACGAGACCCTACGAGCCGCCGGCCATGCCGACGGGATGGCAGCCCCGCTGCGCGAGGGAGGCGACGTGATCGGCGTCCTCCTCGTGGTGGACCGGCTTGACGACGTCAGCACGTTCGACCGCGAGGACGCGCGGCTCTTCGAGGCCCTCGCCGGTCATGCGAGCGTCGCGCTAGCCAACTCCGGGCTGGTCGAGCGGGTACGCACCGCGGCCCGGGAGACCGAGCACCTCGCCCTGCACGACCCCCTCACCGGGCTGCCGAACCGGCTGCACTTCCAGCAGCGGCTCGAGCGCCGGCTGCGAACTGCCGCATCTGCGGCCGTACTGCTCATGGACATCGACCGCTTCAAGGAGGTCAACGACACCCTCGGGCACGACGCCGGCGACCGGCTGGTCCACCAGGTTGCGCGGCGGCTCCAGGCGGTCGAGAGCGACGAGACGACGGTCGCGCGCCTCGGTGGTGACGAGTTCGCGGTGCTGCTCGGGGGCGAGGACGTGCACGTCGAGGGCATGGTCGCGCGCATCACCCGCGACATGTCCCGGCCGTTCGAGCTCGGCGAGGTCACCCTCGACGTCACCGCCAGCATCGGCATCGCCGTGGCGCCGCGGGACGGGTCGTCGGCAGCGCTGCTGCTCCGTCGGGCAGAGGTCGCCATGTACGACGCCAAGAGCGGGCTGTCCGGCGGCGTCTCCCGCTACTCCCCCGACCGGGATCCCTACAGCTCGCGCCGCCTGTCGCTGATCGGCGACCTGGCCCGCGCGCTGGAGGACGGCACGCTCGAGCTGCACTACCAGCCGCAGGCTGACCCGGCCACCGGACAGGTGGCGGGTGTCGAGGCCTTGCTGCGCTGGCAGCACCCGCTCTGGGGCGCGGTGCCGCCGGACGAGTTCATCCCCCTGGCCGAGCACACCGGCCTGATCCGCCCGTTGACGCAGTTCGTCGTGGAGACGGCGGTGCGCCAGTGCGTCGCGTGGCGGGACGCGGGCACGCCGGTGCTCATGGCGGTGAACGTGTCGATGCGCAACCTGCTCGAGCCAGAGCTGGCGGACACGGTCGCCCGGACTCTGGTTCAGGCCGGGCTGCCTGCCCGCCTGCTCAAGCTGGAGGTCACCGAGAGTGCGATCGTCGCCGAACCCGAACGGGCGCTGCAGGCCCTGGAGCGGCTGGTCGACCTCGGTCTGTCGATCTCCGTCGACGACTTCGGCACCGGGTACTCCTCGCTGACCCGGCTGCGCAGCCTGCCCGTGCAGGAGGTGAAGGTCGACCGCACCTTCGTCCGCGACCTGGCCGACCAGGACGACGACCTCGCGATCGTGCGCGCAGTGATCAGCCTCGGTCACGACCTGGGTCTACGCGTGGTCGCCGAGGGCGTCGAGGACGAGCGCAGCTGGCGCATCCTGCAGGACCTCGGCTGCGACCTCGTGCAGGGCTACTACCTGGCGCGGCCGATGCCCGTCGACGCGATGACCGACTGGCTCCGCGAGCGGATGGCCGGCTTCGCCACCCGCCTGCGCGTGGAACACTCCTCGGCGCCGGCCGGCCCCGACGAGGGCCGGCCGCCCCGGCGAGCGACGGGCACCGATCACTAGTCTCGGCAACGTGGCACAGCTGCGTCTCGCTCTCGCCCAGCTCAACCCGACGGTCGGGAACCTCGCCGGAAACTCAGCGCAGGTTGTGCAGCTCACCCGCGAGGCAGCGGACGCAGGGGCCCACATCGTGGCCTTCCCCGAGATGACGCTCACCGGCTACCCGGTCGAGGACCTGGCCCTGCGCCGCTCCTTCGTCGACGCCTCCCGCGCGGCCCTCGTGGACGTCACGCAGCGCCTGGCCGCTGACGGCCTGGGTGACGTGCTCGTCGTGCTCGGCTACCTCGACGGCGCGCCGGACGCCGCTCCCGTCCTCGGCACGCCACGGGGGGCGCCACAGAACGCCGCCGCGCTCCTGCACGGCGGACGCCAGGTCGGCCGGTACGCCAAGCACCACCTGCCCAACTACGGCGTCTTCGACGAGTACCGCTACTTCGTGCGCGGCACGTCGCTGACGGTCGTCCGAGTGCACGGCGTCGACGTCGCCGTGGCCATCTGCGAGGACATCTGGCAGGAGGGCGGACCCGTCGCGGTCACACGGGAGGCCGCGGCGGGGCTGCTGCTGGTCATCAACGGCTCGCCGTACGAGCGGAACAAGGACGACACCCGCCTGGACCTCGTGCGCCGACGCGCCGCCGGCGCCGGATGCGCGCTCGCCTACGTGAACATGGTCGGCGGGCAGGACGAGCTGGTCTTCGATGGTGACTCGATCGTCGTCTCCGCCGAGGGCGAGGTGCTCGCCCGGGCGCCGCAGTTCGAGCCCTGCCTGCTGCTGGTGGACCTCGACCTGCCGGAGGCGACCGCGGATCTCGTCACGCAGCGCAGCGCGGTCGAGTCGACCGAGCGCGGTGCGGCGACGATCGAACGGGTGCTCGTGTCCGCCGAGCCGCTCCCGGCGTACGCCCCGATGCGCGCCACCGTCGCACCACGCCTCGTCGACGCGGCGGAGATCTACGCCGCGCTCGTCACCGGGCTGCGCGACTACGTGCACAAGAACGAGTTCCGCAGTGTCGTGCTTGGCCTCTCAGGGGGCATCGACTCCGCTCTGACCGCGGTGATCGCCTGCGACGCGCTGGGTGGCGCGAACGTGCACGGGGTCTCGATGCCCAGCAGCTACTCCTCGCAGCACTCGCGCTCCGACGCCGCCGAGCTCGCCGAGCGCACCGGCCTGGTGTTCACCACGGTGCCTGTCGCGCCGGTCGTGGACGCCTTCCTGGCGACCCTCGAGCTCAGCGGGCTCGCGGAGGAGAACCTGCAGGCCCGGGTGCGCGGCACGACGCTGATGGGGCTGTCCAACCAGCACGGCCATCTCGTCCTGGCGACAGGCAACAAGAGCGAGCTCGCCGTTGGCTACTCCACGCTGTACGGCGACTCGGCGGGAGGCTTCGCGCCCCTCAAGGACGTGCCGAAGACCGCCGTGTGGGAGCTCGCGCGCTGGCGCAACGCCGACGCCGCCGCCCGCGGCCAGACTCCTCCCATCCCCGAGTCCTCGATCATCAAGCCCCCGTCCGCCGAGCTGCGGCCCGGGCAGCTCGACATCGACTCGCTGCCCGACTACGCGCTCCTCGACGACATCCTCGACGACTACGTCGAGATGGACCGAGGCTCCAGCGAGCTGCTGGCCGCCGGCTTCGACCGCGAGGTGGTCGAGCATGTGCTGCGGCTGACGGACACCGCGGAGTACAAGCGGCGGCAGTACCCACCCGGGCCGAAGATCTCGTTCAAGGCATTCGGCCGCGACCGCAGGCTGCCCATCACCAGCCGGTGGCGGGAGCACGCGACGCCGACCCGCCAGGACGACGTGGCACCATGAATGCGTGTCCGGGGACTCCACCAGGGAGCCTCGAGACGTCCAGGGAGGTCCACCGTGTCCGAGACCACCGCGCCGTACGGCTCCACATCGCACGACTCCACGTCAAACGCTGACGGCTCCCCCGCCACCTCGGCGGTGAAGCGAGTGCGCATCCACCACCTGCGGGCGATGAAGGAGCGCGGTGAGCGCTTCGCCATGCTGACGTCCTACGACCAGCTCACCGCGGAAATCTTCGACGAGGCGGGCATCCCGGTCCTGCTGGTCGGCGACTCCGCTGCCAACAACGTCCTCGGCTACGACACGACCCTCCCGGTCACGGTGGACGAGATGCTGCCGCTGGTCCGGGCCGTGAGCCGCGGAGCGCGATCGGCGCTTGTGGTGGGGGACCTGCCCTTCGGCTCGTACCAGTCGTCGCCGGAACAGGCTCTCGGGACGTCGGTGCGCTTCATGAAGGAGGGTGGCGCGCACGCCGTCAAGCTCGAGGGCGGCACCCAGGTCGTGCCGCAGGTCACCGCCCTGGTGCAGGCCGGCATCCCCGTCATGGCACACATCGGCTTCACCCCGCAGAGCGAGCACGGGCTGGGGGGCTACCGCGTCCAAGGGCGCGGCGAGGGTGGGGACCAGCTCGTGCACGCCGCGCTGGCCCTGCAGGAGGCGGGCGCCTTCGCCGTTGTCCTCGAGATGGTTCCCGCTGACGTGGCCAAGCGGGTCACCGCCGAGCTCACGATCCCGACCATCGGCATCGGCGCCGGCGTCGACTGCGACGGGCAGGTGCTGGTCTGGCAAGACATGGCGGGAATGCGGCGCGGACAGCTGCCCAGGTTCGTCAAGCAGTACGCGGACCTGCGCACCGTGCTGGGTGACGCCGCTCGGGCCTTTGCCGGCGAGGTAGCCGCGCAGGACTACCCGGGCGAGCAACACACCTACCACTGACCGGGGCCGCGTCGGTTCGCTCGGAATGACCGACTCAAACCGGCGCGCCGGACTCCGGCGCGTCAGGCGCGGTCGTAGCCCGGCGCCAGGGACCATGTCGGCGTGGACAGTGCACGGGTGTTGCTTCTGCGTGAGGCGCTCTCTCGGTCGGGCTGGGTGGAGCGGACGCGGGAGTTCGCCGGCTCGCTGCGACGCATCCCCGAACCGGGTCGGCTGCTGCTGGTCGGAACCCCCGACGAGGAGCCCTGGCACCTGGCGGCCCACCTCGACGACGAAGCCCGCCTCTCCGGGCTGGCGCAGCTCGCACCGACCCTCGTGAGGTGGTCGGCTCCGCCGCAGGCCCCACCGCACCTGTCGGTGACCCTGCAACGGCTCGAGGCCGCGACGCGACGCGAGACCGTCTTCGTGGTGGCACCCGATGCTGCGCCTGAGTCGCTGCTCGAACGAGTTGCCGACGCGCGACGGGTCGGTGCGACGGTCCTGTCCATCGACGATGGTGACGACGAGCTCGGCTCGCTCGTGCACGAAAGGCTCGTCGTCCCGACGGCTGCCGATCAGCGACTCGTCGTCGCATCGGAGATGCCGGGCAGGGTCGACATCGACACCGTGCAGCACCTCGTGAGTGTCGCGGCGGGTGAGAACGTGTCGCGTCCCTCAATGCGGGATCGCATCGCGCAGATGCTCGAACGCATCAGTGGACCCGCACCTCGCGCGTGACGCGACGCAACGGTCGGGCATTGCCTTGGCTATTGAAAACCTAGTTCCTGCAACGGTTTTCGCCGGTTGTCATCGGTCAACCTGCAACACGGCAATGCCCTGTCATGCTCATCGCGCACCTCGCACAGCACTGCAAACGGGCTGCACGACAAACGATGCGAGCTACTAGCGAAAAAAGTTGGTTCGACGAAATGCTGGTAACCGTCGCCACATGGTGCGATCTTTTCCGTTGAACACGTCGACCATGGGGATCGACGAACGAGCGCAGGAGGCGCGTGTGCCGGCCACAGAAGAAGAAGCGACATCGAAGGTGACTCACGCCGCGACCAGTTCGACGCGGAAGTCCACGACGGCGAGGACCGCCAAGAAGGCGGCCAAGAAGACCGCGAAGAAGGCGACAAAGAAAACCGCCAAGAAGGCGGCGAAGAAGACCGCCAAGAAGTCAACGGCGCGCAAGACGACCGTGAAGAAGACCGCAGCCAAGAAGGCCGCGAAGAAGACGGCCAAGCGGTCAACCGCGAAGAAGACCGCGGCCAAGAAGTCGACCGCGCGCAAGACGACCGTGAAGAAGACCGCAGCCAAGAAGGCCGCGAAGAAGGCGGCGGCGACCCGGGCCCGCAAGACCACCGCACGCAAGACCGCGGCGAAGAAGGGCGCGGCGACCAGGGCCCGCAAGACCACCGCACGCAAGACCGCGGCGAAGAAGGGCGCGGCGACCAGGGCGCGGAAGCGCTAGCCGGAGACTCCTCCGAGTGGTGGCCGCACCCCAGTGGGGTG
>JBOGDX010000106.1:0-8236 GCA_050743225.1 Actinomycetes bacterium
TCCCTGGAGCGGCTGCGCCCCGGCGACGTCATCCACGTGCCCGCCGGGCGCCGCGGCGGGTTGGTGGTCGTGCTGGACCCGGGCCTGGCGGCGGGCAGCGACGGGCCGCGACCCACCGTCCTGACCGCGGAGCGCCAGGTTCGGCGGCTCTCGACGACCGACTTCCCGTCGCCGGTCGAGTCGTTGCGCCGGCTGCGGATCCCGAAGTCGTTCAACGCCCGCAACCCGGCCCAGCGGCGCGATCTCGCCTCGACGCTGCGCAACACCGGGCTGACCGACCCTCCACCGCGTGAACGCCGCAGGTCGGCGGCGGCGGACGACCATGAGCTGGCGCGGATGCGCGACGCGATGCGGGCCCATCCGTGCCACGGCTGCGCCGAGCGGGAGGACCACGCCCGGTGGGCGGAGCGCTTTCACCGGCTGCGCCGCGAGACCGACGGCCTGCAGCGGCGGGTGCGCACCCGGACGCACACCATCTCGCTGACCTTCGACCGCATCTGCGCCGTGCTCGAGGAGATGGGCTACCTCGACGGCGAGTCGGTGACAGAACATGGTCGCCGGCTCGGCGCCATCTACACCGAGCTCGACCTGCTGGCCTCCGAGTGCCTGCGGTCCGGCGTCTGGGAGAGCCTGACGCCACCGGAGCTGGCGGCCTGCGTGTCGGCCCTGGTCTTCGAGACGCGCGAGCCGGAGGACGCGGCACCTCCCCGGCTGCCTGCGGGTCGGACGCAGGAGGCCCTGGCCCGGACCGTGCGGATCTGGGCGGCGCTGGAGGAACGAGAACGCGAGCATCGCCTCGACAGCCCTCGGGAACCGGACCTGGGCTTCGCCTGGACGACGTACCGCTGGGCATCCGGCGACACCCTCGACGACGTGCTGCGCGATGCCGACCTGCAGGCCGGGGACTTCGTGCGGTGGACCAAGCAGGTCGTCGACCTGCTCGGCCAGATCGCCGACGCGGCCCACGTCGGGTCGGCAAACCCCGCACCGGCGGTGGGCCGGAGCGCTCGCCAGGCAGCCGACCTGCTCCTGCGCGGGGTCGTGGCCTACTCGTCGGTGGCCTGAACCAGCCGGTCGGCGGAGGTCCGCTGCTCGACCATGAACGGCTCCGCGAGCAGGGCCTCGTCCGGCTCGACGTCCCGCGTCCGGGCCAGCCTGCTCGGCCACCACATCCAGCGGCCGATGTCCAGGTTGAGGGCGGTGACCAGCACCGAGCGGACCACGAGGGTGTCCAGCAGGACGCCGAGCGCGACCACGATGCCGATCTCGGCGAACGCCACGACGGGCAGGGTGGCGAGGACGGCGAACGTGCCCGCGAGCACCAAACCGGCTGACGTGATCACGGCGCCGGTCGCCGCCAGCCCGATCAGCGCGCCGCGACGAGTCCCGTGCTGCTTGGCTTCCTCGTGAACGCGCGTCATGAGGAAGATGTTGTAGTCGATGCCGAGCGCGACCAGGAAGACGAACGCGAACAACGGCAGGCCGGCGTCGGCGCCCTCGAACCCGAGGACCTGGGTGAACAGGATCGCGCTGATGCCGAATGCGGCGAAGAACGACAGCACGACCGTGGCGATGAGCACCAGCGGCGCGACGATGGCGCGCAGCAGCAGCGCCAGGATGGCGAACACGACGAGCAGGACGACGGGGATGATCACCTTGTTGTCACGGGCCGAGGCACGCTCGACGTCGAGCAGCACGGCGGTGTTGCCTCCCACCTTTGCCTCCGCGCCGTCGACCGCGTGCACCGCGTCCCGGACCCGCTCGATGGTGGCCTGGGCCGCCTCGCTGTCCGGCGGGTCGGTGAGAGTTCCCTCGAGGTACGTGTAACCGTTCTGCGGCGGCGCCGCAGAGACGGTCTCCTGCGCGATTCCCTCCGTTCCCTGGAACGCCTCCTGCACCGCAACCGCGCCGTCGCTGCGGCTGATGACCACGACTGGCTCACCCGTCCCGGAGTCAAAGTGCTTGTCGACGATCCGCTGGCCGACGATCGAGTCGGGCGTGCCGAC
This sequence comes from Actinomycetes bacterium, assembly GCA_050743225.1. Classification (GTDB taxonomy): domain Bacteria; phylum Actinomycetota; class Actinomycetes; order JACCUZ01; family JACCUZ01; genus JBOGDX01. The sequence goes on from JBOGDX010000106.1 coordinate 2,007, forward strand.
GAAGGAGTCCTCGTAGGACAGACCGTTAGCGTTGAGCTGGAAGACGCCGAACGAGAGCACCCCCAGCACGACCGTGGTGGTGAGCCAGATCGCCCGTGGCCGCGGCACGATCGCCCGGCCCACCCGCGCCCACACCCCGGTGGCCGTGTGGTCGGCGGACCCGAAGCTGGGCCGAACCGGCCAGAAGATCCACCGCCCGGTGGTCACGAGCAGGGCGGGGAGCAGGGTGATCATGGCGAGGTACCCGACGGCGATGCCGATCGCCAGCCCTGGACCCATGCTCGCCGTGGAGTTCATGTCAGCGACCGTCAGGCACAGCATGCCGACGACGACGGTGGCCGCACTGGCCGCGATGGCCGGGCCAGCCCGGTGCAGGGCAAACGCCATGGCCTCGTGCCGGTCCTCGTGGCGGCGCAGCTCCTCCCGGTAGCGGGCGACGAGCAACAGCGCGTAGTCGGTGCCGGCGCCGAACACCAGCACGGTGAGGATGCCCTGTGTCTGGCCGTTGACGGTCATGCCAGCGTGCTCGGCGAGCAGGTAGATGACCGCCTGCGCCACGGTGAGCGCGATGCCGGCGGAGATCACTGGCAGAAGCCAGAGGACAGGGCTGCGGTAGGTGACGAGGAGGATGACGATCACGACGGCGAGGGCGGAGTACAGCAGGGCGCCGTCGATGCCCTCGAACGCCTTGGCGAAGTCGGCGTTGACGCCGGCCGGACCGGCCACGTACATCGACAGGCCCGGGTCGCGAGGGGCGGCCTTGGCCTCCATCTTGTCGACCAGCGCCGGCAGCTTGTTCCACCCGTTGGCGTCGAGGTTGACCGGGACGAGGAGCTCGAGGGCCTGGCCGTCCTGGGACGGGATCGGGCCGACGACCTCGCCCTCGACAAGCCCGAAGGTCGCGAAGGTCCGGGCATCCGCGGCCACCGCAGCCTGGTCGGCGTCGGTGATCCCGCTTGGGCGCTCGTAGACCACGACGGCGGGCACCTCGTCGGGGTTGGTGAACTCGCCGGCCAGCGCATAGACCTGGGTCGACTCCGCGTTGCCTGGGAGCCAGTTGACCGTGTCGTTCTCCTGCACCCCGGTGAGCTTCCCGGCGAGCGGTCCGGCGACCGCGAGGACCAGGATCCAGAAGGCCAGGGCAAACCATTTTGTCCGCCTACCGGCCGGCACCTTCGCCAGCGTCCCCACACCGTTCACCGCATCCACCTGTCCTTTGAGCTCGCCCCGACTGTCTGGGCTGTAGACCGCGGGGTCAAGCCGAAATCATCGCCGTCGGGTCCGACAGTTCGGCGGCTAGGACTGGTGGACGGTCCCGAACGCGGTTAGCACCCGGTTGAGGGAGCTGTCGAGCCCCCAGCGCTCGGACAGCTCCAGCACGCGCTCGGGGTCGTGCGGCCGAGAGGGCACCTGCCCGTCGTACGCCGGAACGGGGGCGTCCTTGGCCACCGCCACCACCACCGGGGCGACCGTCAGGTAGTCGCGCGCGGCCGCCAGCTTGGCGCGCGCTCCGGGGGGCATGGCCGTGTCGCCGGCGTCGAGGGCGGCGAGGATGCCGTCGAGCGACCCGAACCGGGTCACCAGCGCGGCGGCGGTCTTGTCGCCGATGCCGGCCACACCCGGCAGGCCGTCGCTGGGGTCGCCGCGCAAGGTGGCGAAGTCGGCGTACGCCCGGCCCGGTATGGCGTACTTGGCCGTGACCGCTGCCTCGTCGATGATCTCGTGCCGCCCGACGCCGCGCGCGATGTAGAGCACCCGGACGCCTCGGTCGTCGTCAACGAGCTGGAAGAGGTCGCGGTCGCCGGTGACCACGTCGACAGGGCGCGGCGACGCGGTGGCAATCGTGCCGATGACGTCGTCGGCCTCGAAGCCGGCCACGCCGATGACCGGGATGCCGAGTGCCTCGAGCACGTCCTCGATGACCGCGACCTGGGGGACCAGAGGGTCGGGCACCTGCTCCTCGTGGCCGGACGCGACCCGGTGCGCCTTGTAGGACGGGATGGCCGCCACCCGGAAGGCTGGGCGCCAGTCCGCGTCCATCGCGGCGACGAGATGCGTGGGGGAGCGGTCCGTCACGAGACGGGCGATGAAGTCCAGCAGGCCGCGCACCGCGTTGACCGGTGAGCCGTCCGGGGCCCGGATGGTGTCCGGCACACCGAAGAAGGCCCGGAAGTACAGCGAGGGGGTGTCGAGCAAGAGCAACTTCTCAGGCGGGATCACCCGCAGAGAATGGCACGACGCTTCCCGACGTCGACGCATCGGAGTGGGGCAGGTTCTCCCACGATGCGCAGGCATCTTGGAGACGATCCGTGGGCTAGAAGCCCCGGTTGGCCTCCAATCCTCAAGACCCCTGGTCCTCACGACCTCGAGTCCCGAAGCGACTCAGGGTGCCGCTCGGGTCCCCTATAGATTGGGCCGCATGACTCCCCGCACCGTCTCGCCGGACCGGCTGTCACACGCCCGCAAGGCGCTGGCGGAGATCGGCCTGGACGCCTTGCTCGTCACCCCCGGCCCGGACCTGCGCTGGCTGACGGGGTACGACGCGCTCCCGCTCGAGCGGCTGACCTGCCTGGTGCTGGCCGCCGACGCCGACCCGTTCCTGGTCGCGCCGGGGCTCGAGGTGCCGGCGGTCGAGGCGTCCGCGGTGCCGACGCTGGGCATCGAGGTGGTGGGGTGGGGCGAGACGGACGACCCGTACGCCCTGGTGGCCCAGCGGCTCCCGTCGGGCGTCGCCCGCGTCGGGGTGGCCAACCGGATGTGGGCGGAGCAGGTCCTGCGCTTCCGGGCCGCGCTGCCCTCCGCGGAGCAGACCGTGGCCTCCGAGGTTCTCGCTGACCTGCGGATGCGCAAGTCACCGGACGAGGTCGACGCGCTGCGCCGCGCCGGCCAGGCGATCGACCGGGTCCACGGCCGGATGGCGGAGTTCCTCATCCCCGGGCGGACCGAACGGGAGGCCGCAAAGGAGATCGCCGCCGCGATCCTTGCCGAAGGCCACGAGCGCGTCGACTTCGTGATCGTCGGCTCGGGCCCCAATGGAGCCTCACCGCACCACGAGGTCGGCGACCGTGTGCTCGAGAGCGGCGACGTCGTGGTGGTGGACATCGGTGGGACCACGGCCGGGGGCTACTGCTCCGACTGCACGCGCATGTACACCCTGGGGGAGCCGCCGCGAGACTTCCGCGACTACTTCGCGGTCCTGCTCGAGGCCCAGCTCGCGGCCTGCGCGCACGCGCGCCCTGGGGTCACCGCCGAGTCCGTCGACGCGGCCGCGCGCGAGGTCATCACCACCGCAGGCTTCGGCGCGCAGTTCTTCCATCGCACCGGGCACGGCATCGGCGTGGAGACGCACGAGGAGCCCTACATCGTGGCGGGCAACGTCACCGTTCTCGAGCCGGGGATGGCGTTCTCCATCGAGCCGGGCATCTACCTGCCTGGCCGGCACGGCGCCCGCATCGAGGACATCGTGGTCGTAACGTCCGACGGCATCGAGCGCATGAACGTGACCGACCGCGACTACGTCGTGCTGTCCGGCTGACGAGGGAGGCTGACCGTGCCCGTCAATCAAGTGCCCGTCGAACGTCACCTGCCAACCGAGGAGTCTCGCGAGCTCCTCGCCCTCACGAGGGAGCTGGCCCGCGAGGAGATGGCTCCGCGGGTCGCGTCGTACGAGGCCGAGAGCCGTTTCCCGCGCGAGGTGTTCCGCACGCTGGGCAAGGCCGGGCTCCTCGGGCTCCCGTACGACGAGCGCCACGGCGGCGGCGGCCAGCCCTACGAGGTCTACCTCCAGGTGGTCGAGGAGCTTGCGACGACCTGGGCCTCGGTCGCGGAGGGGGTCAGCGTGCATACGCTGTCCTGCTACCCGTTGGCCGCGTTCGGCACCGACGCCCAGCGTGACGAGTGGCTGCCGGACATGGTCGGCGGCGAGCTGCTCGGCGCCTACTGCCTCTCGGAGCCGCAGTCCGGCTCCGACGCGGCCGCCATGACGACCCGGGCGGTGCGCGCCGCCGATGACTACGTCGTCAACGGCACCAAGGCCTGGATCACCCACGGCGGCGAGGCCGACTTCTACAGCCTGATGTGTCGTACGTCCGACGACGGCTCGCGCGGGATCTCCTGCCTTCTCGTCGACGCCGCCACCGACGGTGTCTCGGCCGCGACGCCCGAGCGGAAGATGGGTTTCACCGCCTCGACGACGGCGCAGATGCGCTTCGATGACGCACGGGTCAGCACATCCCGCCTGATCGGCGAGGAGGGTCAGGGCTTCAAGATCGCCCTCTCGGCGCTCGACGGTGGTCGCCTCGGCATCGCGGCTTGCGCGGTCGGTGTCGCCCAGAACGCCCTCGACATCGCCGTCGACTGGGCGAAGGAGCGCCGCCAGTTCGGAAAGCCCCTCATCGACTTCCAGGGCCTGGCCTTCCTGCTCTCCGACATGGCGACGGGCGTCGAGGCCGGCCGGTCGCTCTACCTCGAGGCCGCCCGGCGGCGCGACCGCGGCCAGTCGTTCGGCAAGCAGGCCGCGATGGCCAAGCTGTTCTGCACCGACATGGCGATGAGGGTCACGACGGACGCGGTTCAGGTGCTCGGCGGCTACGGCTACGTGCAGGACTTCCCGGCGGAGCGGCTGATGCGGGAGGCGAAGGCGCTGCAGATCGTCGAGGGCACCAACCAGGTGCAGCGAATGGTCATCGCACGCCACCTCGAGCGCTCCTGAGCATGGAGGACATCGACCGCCACATCGTGGCGCTGCTCGGTCGTGACGGCCGCATGAGCTACACCGACCTCGGCAAGGCCACCGGGCTGTCGACGTCCGCGGTGCACCAGCGGGTGCGACGGCTCGAGGAGCGGGGCGTGATCCGCGGCTACGTTGCCGTGGTCGACGCCGAGGCGGTCGAGCTCTCGCTGACAGCCTTCATCTCCATCCGTCCCATCGACCCGAGTGCGCCCGACGACGCACCGGAACGGCTGCGCGGACTGCCCGAGATCGAGGCATGCCACTCCGTCGCCGGCGACGAGAGCTACATCCTCAAGGTGCGGGTGCGGACACCCGCCGACCTCGAGGCCCTGCTCGCGCGGATCCGCGCCGACGCCAACGTCACCACGCGAACCACGATCGTGCTGAGCACGCCGTACGAGTCAAGACCGCTTCAGGTCTGACCCCGCATACCGTCAGATCCCCGCAAAGATCGCTCTCGAGGTCTTGCATCACCGCAGGTCATGGGGGATAAACGACGTGGCCGGGGGGTAGGGACACGGCCGCACGGGGGATCGCATCTGTCCCCTGCCGAAGGACGAGCCCGTGCGACCACGCGTCATGCTGATGTCCGCGCTCACCGCTCTGTGCCTCGGCGCCACAGCCCTCGCCGGCGCTCCAGCGGCCCAGGCCGGCACCACGACGGCCGAGGCCCGGTTCGTGGCCCGCATCAACAAGGCAAGGGCCAACCACGGGCTCGCCCCGCTGCGCGTGCGGTCCGACCTCACGAGGTACGCACGGCGGCACAGCGCGTCGATGTCTCGCCTGGGGACGCTGTACCACACGAGCAACTTCAGCATCGTCTGCTGCTGGTCGTCGATCTCCGAGAACGTCGGTCACGGCGGCGGGGTGCGGCGGGTGCACCGGGCGTTCATGGCCTCGCCGTCACACCGGGCGAACATCCTCGACCCGCGCAAGCGGGCGCTCGGGGTGGGTGTCGTCTTCACCGGCGGCCGACTCTGGGTCACCGAGGTCTTCCGCCAACCGCGCTAGCCCGAGGACCGGTTTCTCGCCCGGTTGACAAGGTCGCGCCGTGGGAGTCCAGTGACAAAGGACCCCAACCGCCAGCCCAGGAGCGACCATGGCCAAGGACCTCTACATCGCGCGGCTGAAGTCCGTCCCGCTCTTCAAGTCCCTGTCCAAGCGCGAGCTCGACCTGCTGTTGCGCCAGGCCGACCACCTGCGCTTCCCCGCCCGCTACCGGGTGGTGCGCGAGGGGTCGTCGGGCGAGGAGTTCTGGATGGTGATCGAGGGCGAGCTCGCGGTCCACCGCGGCGGGCAGGACGTCGCCCACCTCGGCCCCGGTGACCACTTCGGCGAGATCGCGCTCTTCCACGACGTGCCGCGAAACGCCACGGTCACTGCGGACGCGGATCTCTCCTGCCTCGCCCTCAGCTCGTGGGAGTTCCGGCCCTTCGTCGAGGCCCATCCGATGGTTGCCTGGCAGCTGCTCGAGACGATGTCCGTGCGGCTCGCCAAC
>JBOGDX010000107.1:0-8223 GCA_050743225.1 Actinomycetes bacterium
TGCAGGGCAAACCTTTCTCGACGTACGGAATCAGTCGTCTGGCGGTCTTCCGTACGGCCGGGGTGCGGGCTACCCTCAGGGGGCGCCGAAGCAGCCGGCGAGGCAACTTCGGCGCCATGAGCCCTGGGGACCGCGATGATCAGTCTTCTCGACCCGCACCGCGTCGGAGCGCACACGGTGGTCGGAGTCACCGGCGAGATCGACGTGGCAAGCGCCCCGACTCTGCGGGACACGCTGCTGGCGCTGCTCAACCGCGGGGCCGAGAGCCTGGTGGTGGACCTGCGGGGCGTGACGTTCATCGACTCGACCGGCGTCGGCAGCCTGCTGCGCATCTACCACCGGCAGAGCCTGCTCGGCGGTGCCGTGCATTTCGTGGCCGACCAGCCCGCGGTGCTCAAGGTGCTCGATCTCATGCAGCTTCGACGCCGGCTGCACGTCGCGCCGTCCATCGCTGCGGTCGAGCAGTGCTGCCCCACGGTCACCTCGCAGCCCGCCCAGGTTCCTCGGCTCGCCACGCACTGACGGCTCCGCATCGATCTCGGCGCCTCGACGCCGGATGCGGTGGGTGACCGGGGTCGGGAGCGAAATCGCCCGAATCTCACGATCGACCACGCAGCGTCACCGGCAGGCCCTAGCCTGGCCCCGGTCGCAGGGCGGGAGGTCGCATGGAGGCAGGGGACAGCCGGGGCGTGGTCGTGCGCCCCGCCCCCGACGTTGTCACGCGCCGGCCTGTTGTCGTCACCGATGCACTGGTCGTGACTCCCGGCGCGGACCCCGAGCGGGCCGCGATGGCCGCGTCGCGGCGCCCCCTGGCTATGTCGCTAGTGGGCGCCCTCTTGCTCGCGCTGGCGTCGACGCTGGGACTCGCGCTGTGGGCCGGCGGCGACGACGACGTCGTCGTTAAGGTCCCGGCGGCGGCCGGCGGCAAGGCCCCCGGAGTCGCGCCGCTGGCCATGACCGTGGAGCCGCCGGCATCGGTGATGGCCGGCGAGGAAGTCCCGTTCACGGTCCGCTGGTCAGATGGGTCGGGAGTGTTCAGCGGGTCCAGTGAGGAGTGGGGTGACGGGGTCGGCGCCAGCTCGCTCGCCCAGGAGCGGTGCGGGACGGGCCGGTCGACGACGGGCGCATCGGACGGCAGCTACCGGGTCCGGCACGAGTGGACCGAGCCGGGCTCGTACCCGGTGGTGATCGGCCTGGTGACCTACACCTGTGAGGGCGGGACGGCCCGCGAGGAGGCGGTCTCCCGCACCCTGACCGTCCGGGTGCTGCCTGCGGGTTAGCTCGGGAACGGTCAGAACCGGAACGGCTTCGGGGGCGCGTTCAGCGTCGCGCGCGGGCAGTTCGCCAGGTCCAGGCCGCCGAAGCCGAGGGCCTCGTTGCACAGCGACTCGACGGTCCATCCCTGGGCGGTGCCGAAGCGGGTCACCGTGACGCGGTAGATGGTGATCTCGTAGCGCGTCGGCGTGCCGTAGGCAACCTGGATGGTGCCGATGAGCTCCGCGCCACCTGGTGATCCGTACCCTTCCCACGGCCGGTCGTACCGGCTCCACAGGGACGGCTCGGACTGCCACACCCCGCCGTTCTGGACGTCCCGCAGGGCCAGCTCGACGAGGACGGCCCGGGCCGACTCCTCGGGGATGATCGCCGCCGGACGGATCACCTCGGAGACGACACCCTCGTCGTACGCCTCGGCCATCAACAGCTCGGGGTTGTGCACAGGTTGCCCTTCGTCGAGGCAGGAGCAGGTTGCCTACCCGTTGTCCCTATCGGCGCGGGAGCGGCCGGACTTCACCGGACGGACGCACCGGCCTGGTGGCGATTCCCGGGGCAGTCCTGGTGCGGGAGTGACAGTTGTGTCATCATCGTCGCGCACACACGGGCGACGGTTCCGCGCACGGTGAGGCCGCTGGGGAAGGCGCACCTCACGTCGATGCAAGGAGGAACCGGTGGCGACCCGTGGCGTTGTGTACGTCCATTCCGCTCCGTCCGCACTGTGCCCGCACGTCGAGTGGGCCGTCGGGGGCGTCCTCGAGGTACGCGTGACGCTTGACTGGACCGCTCAGCCGGCCTCGCCTGGGGCGCTGCGCGCGGAGCTGTCCTGGCAGGCCGACGCCGGGACGGGGGCCCGGCTGGCCTCAGCCCTGCGGGACTGGGCGCAGCTGCGCTTCGAGGTGACCGAGGAGCCGAGCGCGGGGGCCGAGGGCGAGCGCTGGTCGTGCACGCCCTCCCTGGGGATGTTCCACGCGACCACCGGTGTCCACGGGGACATCGTCGTCCGCGAGGACCGGCTGCGGGCCGCGCTGGCCCGAGCGGCGACCGACCCGGCCACCGATGTGGTGACCGAGATGCAGGCGTTGCTCGGCAAGGCCTGGGACGACGAGCTCGAGACCTTCCGGTACGCCGGCGACGGCGCTCCCGTCAGGTGGCTCCACCAGGTCGTCTGAGCCGTCCGCCTGCCGGCCCGACCTGCCGGCCCGACCTGCCGGCCCGACCTGCCGGCCCGACCTGCCGGCCCGACCGCGACGAATTGCCCCCGACAGCGCGGAATTCAGTGCGCTCGGGGGGCAACGATCACGCGCGCGTGATCATTTCGCGGGAGGGAAGGGCGACTACAGCGGGATGTTGCCGTGGTTGCCGCGGGTTGCGGGGGCGGCGGCGATGGCGGCGGCCAGGGCGGAGCGGGTCTGCCTCGGCTCGACGATCTCGTCCACCACCCCGATCTCCTGCGCCCGGGTGATGCCGCCAGTGAGCTTCTCGTGCTCGACCGCCAGCTCCTGCTCGACCTCTCCACGCACGTCGGCGGGTACCTCGGCAAGCCGGCGCCGGTGCAGGATGCGCACCGCGGCCACGGCTCCCATGACGGCCACCTCGGCGCCCGGCCAGGCGAACACACGGGTCGCACCGAGCGAGCGGGAGTTCATCGCGATGTACGCCCCGCCGTAGGCCTTGCGGGTCACCAGCGTCACCCGGGGCACGGTGGCCTCGGCGAAGGCGTGCAGCAGCTTGGCACCCCGGCGTACGACGCCGTCCCACTCCTGCCCGACGCCGGGCAGGTAGCCCGGCACGTCGACCAGGACGACCATCGGCACTCCGAAGGCGTCGCACATCCGCACGAACCGTGCGGCCTTCTCCGCGGACGCCGAGTCGAGGCAGCCGCCGAGGCGCAGCGGGTTGTTGGCGATGACGCCGACCGTGCGTCCGCCGAGGCGTCCCAGCGTCGTCGTGACGTTCGGCGCCCACTTGGGGTGCAGCTCCAGCGACGACCCGTCGTCCAGCAGGTGCTCGACGATCGGGTGCACGTCGTAGGCCCGCTTCGCCGACTCGGGCAGGTACTCCGACAGGTCGCGGTCCTCGACGTCCCCCAGCGAGCGTTGGTCGCCGAGGAGTGCCGCCAGGCGACGGGCCTCGGCATAGGCCGACTCCTGGCTGTCCGCGACGACGTGCACGACTCCTGACCGGCGGCCGTGCGGCTCCGGCCCGCCGAGGCGCAGCGCGTCGACGTCCTCCCCGGTCACCGAGCGCACAACGTCCGGGCCGGTGACGAACACCCGACCCTCCGGGCCGAGGATGACCACGTCGGTCAGGGCCGGGCCGTAGGCGGCACCCCCGGCCGCCGGGCCCAGCACGACCGATATCTGGGGAACCTTGCCCGACGCCCGGGTCATGATGGCGAAGACCTCGCCAACGGCGTGCAGGGACACAACTCCCTCGCGCAGCCGTGCACCACCGGAGTGCCAGAGCCCCACGACCGGACAGCCCTCGGCGAGGGCCCGCTCGTAGGCGACCAGGATGACCTTGCACCCGGCCTCGCCCATCGCGCCGCCCTGGATCGTGGCGTCGGAGCAGAATGCGACCGTGGTCGCTCCGTCGACGCGGCCGATCGCGGCGAGCATGCCCGAGTCGTCCTCGGCGGTGATCAGCTCGACGGTGCCCTCGTCGAAGAGCCGCCCCAGCCTGGTGAGCGGGTTGCGCGGGTCGTCGGCCTTGTCGACCGCGACCTTCCTGCCGGGTGCCGCCGCCGTCACGCTCACTGCTCGACCGTCCGGATGGCCAGGGCCACGTTGTGGCCGCCGAAGCCGAACGAGTTGTTCAGGGCGAGCAGCTGGCCGTCCGGCAGGGCCCGCGGCTCGCCGCGTACGACGTCGAGGCTGACGTCGTCGTCGGGGTCCTCGAGGTTCGCCGTCGGGGGAGCCTTGCGGTCGTGCAGCGCGAGGATCGTCGCGATCGCCTCCACCGCCCCCGCCGCCCCGAGCAGGTGCCCCGTGACCGACTTCGTGCCGGACACGCAGACGCCGTCGGTGGCGTCGCCGAGGGCACGGCGGATCGCCTGCACCTCCGCGAGGTCTCCGACCGGCGTCGACGTCGCGTGCGCGTTGATGTGCACGACGTCCGACGGCTGCGCACCGGCTGCCGCGACGGCCTGCTTCATCGCGCGCGAGGCACCCGCGCCGACCGGGTCCGGCTGAGCGATGTGGTGGGCGTCGGCGCTGATGCCCGCTCCGGCGATCTCGCCGTAGATCCTCGCCCCGCGCTCCTTGGCGTGGGCCAGCGTCTCCAGCACCACGACACCCGCGCCCTCGCCGAGCACGAACCCGTCGCGGCCCTTGTCGTACGGGCGCGATGCGCGTTCCGGCTCGTCGTTGCGGGTCGACAGCGCCTGCATGGCGGCGAAGCCGGCGAGCGGCAGCGCGTGAATAGCAGCCTCGGTGCCGCCGGCGGCGACGACGTCCGCCCGCCCCGACCGGATCATGTCCACGGCGTAGGCGATGGCCTCGGCGCCGCTCGAGCAGGCGCTGACCGGTGTGTGCACCCCCGCCCGGGCCGTGAGCTCCAGGCCGACGACGGCCGCCGGACCGTTGGGCATGAGCATCGGCACGGTCATCGGCAGCACGCGGCGGGCCCCGCGCTCCTTGAGCGTGTCGTACGCCGCGAGCAGCGTGGTCACGCCGCCGATGCCGGAGGCGATGACGACGCCGAGTCGCTCGGGGTCGACCTCCGGTGAGCCGGCGTCCCCCCATGCCTCGCGGGCGGCGATCAGCGCGAACTGCCCGGAACGGTCCATCCGTTTGGTCTGCGGGACCGGGAGCACCTCCGACGGCTCGACCGCCACCCGGGCGGCGATGCGCACCGGCAGCATGTCGACCCAGTCCTCGGTGAGGACCTTCACGCCCGACTGGCCGGCCAGCATGGCCGCCCAGGTCGTCGCGACGTCGCCGCCCAGCGGCGTGGTCGCGCCGAGACCGGTGACCACCACGCGCTGGGAGTCGGTCAGTCGAGAGTCAGTCATGTGCTCAGGCGCTCGCCTTCTGGATGTAGGCCACGGCGTCCCCGACCGTCGAGAGACCCTTGACGTCGTCGTCGGGGATCCGCACGCCGAACTTCTCCTCGGCGTTGACCACGATCGTCATCATCGACAGCGAGTCGATGTCGAGGTCGTCCGTGAAGGACTTGTCCGGCTGAACGTCACCCGCGGGGATGCCGGTCTCCTCGTTGACGATCTCGGCAAGACCCTCGAGGATCTCCTGCTCGCTTGCTGCCATCTGGCTCCAGCTCCTCATCTTCTTGGTGGTTGCTCGGTGTTCTCGGCACGCGCCGGCGTGGGCCCGGCGGTCCTAGGGGAGTACGACGACCTGGGCGGCGTAGACGAGACCGGCGCCGAAGCCGATGAGCAGGGCGGTGTCACCGCTCTTGGCCTGGCCGGTCTCGAGCATCCGCTCCATGGCCAGCGGGATCGAGGCCGCGGACGTGTTGCCCGTCTCCGCGATGTCGCGCGCCACCGGCACGTGGGCCGGGAGCTTGAGCGTCTTGACCAACGCGTCGATGATGCGCATGTTCGCCTGGTGCGGGATGAAGGCCCCGAGGTCCTGCGCGGAGACACCGGCCGAGTCGAGCGCCTTCTGTGCCACCGGCGCCATCTGCCACACCGCCCACCGGAAGACCTTCTGCCCCTGCATCGTGAGATGAGGGAAGTCGACGTTGTGGTCGCGCACGTCGATCCACGACGCGCGCTGCGTGATGGCGTCGTACTGCGAGCCGTCCGAGCCCCAGACCGTCGGGCCGATGCCCGACTCGTCGGAGGGGCCGATCACTACGGCCCCGGCACCGTCGCCGAAGATGAACGCCGTGGAGCGGTCGTAGGAGTCGGTGAAGTCGGACAGCTTCTCGCACCCGATGACGAGCACGTGCTCGGCGCTGCCTCCGCGCACCATGTCGTGCGCCATCGAGACGCCGTAGCAGAACCCGGCGCACGCGGCGGAGATGTCGAACGCGGCCGCGTCGGTCGCGCCCAGCCGGTGTGTCACGTCGGCCGCGGCCGACGGCGTCTGCAGGGGGTGCGTCACGGTCGCGACGATGACCGCGCCGACCTGCTCGGGCCGGATGCCGGCCTGCGCGATCGCCTTGCCGGACGCCGCCACGCACATGTCGACGACGCTCTCGTCGGGGCCGGCCCAGCGCCGGGACTCGATGCCCGACCGTTCGCGGATCCACTCGTCGGAGGAGTCGATGCGCTCGCAGATCTCGGCGTTGGTGACGATGCGGGAGGGGCGGTAGCCGCCGACCCCGAGGATGCGCGCGTGCTCCGCGCCCGTGGTGGAGTTGAGCACGCCCATGGTCAGTGCACCGCCTCGGGGTGAAGACGGACGAGCGGCTGCCCCGGCGACACGGGGTCGCCGTCCTCGACGAGCCACTCGACGACAGTGCCGCCGTGCGGGGCCAGCACGGGGTGCTCGTCTCGCGAGCTGACGAGGGTGCCGACGGACGTACCGCGGTTGAGCAGCGTCCCGACGGGCAGGTCCGCCACCCGGAAGGTTCCCTTCCCCGGGGCCACGAGCATCCGCCACGTCGGTGAGTCGTCCTGCGGCGCGGCGTGTCCGTGCCGGGCGATCATGTCGTGGGCGGCCTCGAGGTCGTCGGGGGTCTTGAGTGCGAGCGTCTCCACGCCGGGCAGGGCCCGCTTGATGAGCCCGGTCAACGTGCCCGCGGGCGGCACCTCGATCACGCCGGTGACGCCGAGGTCGCCCATCGCCTTCATGCAGAGGTCCCAGCGGACGGGGTTCCTCACCTGGCTGACGATCCGGGCGAGCACGTCGCGGCCCTCGGCGACGACCGCGCCGTCCCGGTTCGAGATCAGGCCGGTCCGGGGGTCGTGGACGCTGATCGAGCGGGCGTAGCCGGCGAGCGTGTCGACCGCGGGTGCCATGTGCTCGGTGTGGAACGCTCCCGCGACCGAGAGCGGGATGAGCCTGGCCTTCGCTGGCGGGTCCTCGGAGAGCGCCGAGAGCTGCTCGAGCGTGCCGGCCGCGACCACCTGGCTCGCGCCGTTGTCGTTGGCGGCGGTGAGGCCGTGTCTGGCCAGGACGGCGGAGACCTCGTCGCGGTCGCCACCCACGACGGCGGTCATGCCGGTCGGCTTCAGGGCCGCGGCGTCGGCCATCGCCCGGCCGCGCTCACGTACCAGGACCATGGCCTGCTCGGCCGAGATCACCCCCGTCCCTGCCGCCGCGGTGATCTCGCCGACGCTGTGCCCAGCCGCTGCGCCGACCGAGTGGAAGGCGTCGGAAGGGTGCGGGAAGATCTCCAGCGCGGAGACCAGGCCGGCGGCTACGAGCAGCGGCTGGGCGATGGCCGTGTCGCGGATCGTGTCCGCGTCGGCCTCCGTGCCGTAGTGCACCAGGTCCAGCCCGGCGCAGGCGGACAGCCAGCGCAGCCGGTTCTCGAAGTGCGGCAGCTCTAGCCACGGGGAGAGGAAACCGGGCGCCTGAGCGCCTTGACCGGGAGCGACGATGACCAGCACGGTGTCCACCCTTTCGGACCGGTCGAGCGGATGCTGGTGCGGTCTCGGACGAATCTCACCGGGCCAGGTTGTGAGAATCCTACAAGGACGGCCGCACCTGCGCGTCGGCCAACCGTCCCAGGGTGAGGGCGAGGCGCAGCGTCAGGGCGTGCCGCGGGTCCGATGGCGCGTACCCGGTGACCTCCGTGACCCGCCGGAGCCGGTAGCGCACGGTGTTGGGGTGCACGAACAGCACCCGAGCCGTGCCCTCGAGGGACGACGTCTGCTCCAGGAACGCCGACAGTGTCTCGACCAACGCCGTCCCGGTGGACTGCAGGGGTCGGTAGACGTCGTCCACCAGGCGCCGCCGGGCGAGGTCGTCACCCGCTAGGGCGCGCTCCGGGAGCAGGTCGTCGGCGGGCACCGGCCGCGGCGCGTCCGGCCAGGCC
>JBOGDX010000108.1:0-8171 GCA_050743225.1 Actinomycetes bacterium
GACCGCCCGGGTCCTGCGCGCGCAGGGCGTGGCCGACCCGGTGGGCCTGACCTACGACAAGCACCAGGACGACATCCGCCACGTCACGGCGGGACTGGTCGGGGTGCGCCCGATCGACTGGCAGAACCGCCCGACCTTCCAGCAGGTCGTCGCCTTCACCCGCCGCCGCTGAGCCGGTCCGCCCGACCGCGACAGTTGACCCCCGACCGTGCCGAATTCAGCGCGCACGGGGGGCAACGATCACGCGCGCGTGATCATTTCCCGCGGAGGCTATGGTCGCGGGCGTGGTGCGACGGAGGGAACGCGCGGGGCGTACGCCGGTGCGGCCGCCCACGCCGCATCCGTCGGGAGCCCGACCACCGGCGGTGCCCGCCGACCTCGTGCCGCGTCACGTCGCGATCGTCATGGACGGCAACGGGCGCTGGGCCAGGGAGCGCGGGCTGCCCCGGACCAGCGGCCATGAGGCCGGTGAGGCGGCGCTGCTCGACGTCATCCACGGCGCCATCGAGATCGGGGTCGAGCACTTGTCCGCGTACGCGTTCTCCACGGAGAACTGGAAGCGCTCGCCCGACGAGGTGCGGTTCCTCATGGGCTTCAACCGTGACGTGATCCGGCGGCGGCGTGACGAGCTGGACGCCATGGGGGTGCGGGTTCGCTGGGCGGGGCGGCGACGCCGGTTGTGGCGCAGCGTCATCGACGAGCTGGAGGAGGCCGAGCGCCGCACCCACGGCAACCGGACACTGACCCTGCAGTTCTGCGTGAACTACGGCGGGCGGGCCGAGATCGCCGACGCGGTGGCAGCCATCGCCCGGGAGGTGCAGGCCGGCCGGCTCGACCCCGACAAGATCGACGAGCGGACGGTGGCCCGCCACCTCGACGAGCCCGGCATCCCCGACGTCGACTTGTTCGTGCGGTCGTCGGGCGAGCAGCGCACGTCGAACTTCCTGCTGTGGCAGTCCGCCTACGCCGAGATGGTCTTCCTCGACACGCTCTGGCCCGACTTCGATCGGCGACAGCTTTGGCGCGCGATCGAGGTCTACGCCGCGAGGGACCGCAGGTACGGCGGTGCGCTGCCCAACCCGTCGATCACGAGCAGAAGATCCGAGCCCATGCCAGGTAGGTCTTCGGCCGGTTCGTGATGACCGGGCCGGCCTTGTCCCAGGCCATCCGACGCCAGACGCGCCACGAGTCGACGGTCCAAGGCCTGATCTCGATACCCGCGGCTCGCCAGCGCGCGGCCCGCCGCTCGGTGACCGAGAGGTGGTTCACGACGTACGTGCGGCCGTAGCGCAGCACCGAGTCCGGACCGCGGTAGCGCGGGTTGTCGATGATGGCGGTGCGCAACCCCGGCTGTGCGGCCCGCACGTCGAGGATGGTCTGCTCGTCGAAGCTGGTCACCTGGACGCGGCCGAGCATGCCCAGCCAGTGGAACCGGGCCAGGAGCGCCTGCATCTGCTCGGGAGTCGGCCGGGTCTTGGGCTCGACCATGAAGTACGCACCGCGGCTCTTCCCGTAGTGCAGCACCTGGTAGAGCGTGGGCACCTTCACCCCGGCGTACGTCCGCGAGAACCATGCTCCGGCGTCCAGGGCGCGCACCTGCGCCAGGGACATGGTGGCGATCTCGCCGGTGCCGTTGGTCGTGCGGTCGACCGTCGGGTCGTGCATCAGGACCGGCGTGCCGTCGGCGGTGAACCGCACGTCGACCTCGAGCCGCCACACACCGGCGCGCAGGGCCTTGCGGTAGGCGGGGAGCGTGTTCTCCGGCGCCCGGTCCGAGTCACCCCGGTGCGCCACGGGGGGCGGGACGCACCCGGTGCGGGCCGCCGACGCCGGCGCCGCGCCGAACACGACCGAGGTGGCCACCAGGGGGAGGGTGGCAGCCAGCGTGGCCAGCAGCAACAGCGGACGAGTGGGCAAGGCGCGGAACCCCCGTGGTGCGGTGACGACGTGTCGCACGACCGTAGCGCAGCGCGACCGTTCGGCGGGATCGGCCGAGCGGGCTATGTGCAGCGTCCGCAGGTCCCGAAGACCTCGACCGTGTGCTCGACCTCGCGGAACCCGTGCTGCTCGGCCACCCGGTCGGCCCAGCGCTCGACCGCTGGCCCCTCGACCTCGACCGTGCGGCCGCAGCGCCGGCACACCAGGTGGTGGTGGTGGCCGGTGCTGCAGCGTCGGTAGACAGCCTCGCCGTCCGGCTGCCTCAGGACGTCAACGTCGCCCGAGTCGGCAAGCGCCTGCAGTGTTCGGTAGACCGTCGTGAGACCGATGCTGTCGCCCCGCCCCCGCAACAGGGCGTGCAAGTCCTGCGCGCTGCGGAACTCCGTCGACTCGTCCAGCGCGGCGGCGATGGCGTTGCGCTGCCGTGTCGAGCGGACCTGGGTCCCCCGTCGCGCGACGACCATCCGGTGCCTCCTCGTCCTCAGTGCTCGTCGTAGTGCGCGCCGTGCGCGGCGTGCCGGTGTCCGTGGTGCAGGTAGTCGACGTGGTCCTCGTGCTGCACCGGTTCGTGTCCGCACCCCGGGCCGTGGACATGCAGGTGGTCCTCGGCCTCGTCGTGGGCCTCCCGGCGCAGAGCGCGTCGCAGCGAGCCCAGCGTGGCCGCCACGACGAAGAGTCCGACGGCCAGCAGGACGATCGTCCCGCCGGACGGGGTGTCGGCGTAGAACGACGTGGTGACGCCGCCCAGGCTGACCGCCAACCCGATGCCCATCGACAGCACGAGCGTCCCGCGGAAGCTGCCCACGAGGAGCTGGGCTGTGGCCACCGGCACCACCATCAGCGCGCTGACCAGCAGAAGGCCCACGACGCGCATGCTGATGACCACCGTGCTGGCGACCATCACTGCGAGGACGAGGTTCAGGCCGAGGACCCGCAGGCCGGCGGCCCGCGCGAACTCCTCGTCGTTGTTTACGGCGAACAGGCGCGGGGCGAGCCCGATCGTGACCGTCAGGACCACCGCGGCGAGGAGGGCGAAAACCACCAGGTCCGAGCGGTTCGTCGTGGTGATCGCGCCGAACAGGAATGCGTTGAGGTTGGCCGGCGTGCCGCTCGGAGCCTGGCTGATCAGCACGACGCCGGCCGCGATGCCGCCGTAGAAGAGCACCGCGAGCGCCACGTCGCCGCTCGTGCGGCCCCGGGCGCGGACCAGCTCGACCGCGACCGCGCCGGCGACGGAGGCCACGAGCGCGGTCAGCACCGGCCGCCCGGTGGTCAGGACGCCCACCGCAACGCCGGCCAGGGCGACGTGGCCGACACCGTCGCCAATGAGCGCCAGCCGGCGCTGCACGATGTAGACGCCGACCGACGGCGCCGTCAGGCCGATGAGCAGCGCCGCCAGCAAGGCCCGCCGCATGAAGTCGTAGTCGAGGATCTCTGGCACGGTTACCGGCCCGTCAGCTCGATGCCGCCCGGGGCCGGCACGTCCGGGGGCGGCTCTCCGTGGTGGGCGTGCTGGTCGTCCGTCCCGGGGATGCCGGAGGAGGGCGGCCCGTCGTACGTCGTCATGCCGTCGCGCAGCACGACTACCCGGTCGATGAGCGGCTCGAGCGGCCCGAGCTCGTGCGCCACCAGCAGCAGCGTCTTGCCGGTCGTGACCAGGCGCTGCAAGGTCTCGGCCAGGATCTCCTGGTTCACCAGGTCGACTCCCGCGGTCGGCTCGTCCATCACCAGCATGTCGGGCTCAGCGGCGAGCGCTCGCGCGATGAGCACGCGTCGCTGCTGGCCGCCGGAGAGCTGAGCGACGCTGGTGTGTGTCTTCTCCTCGAGACCCACGGTCGCGATCGACGACTCGACGGCGGCACGGTCCGCCGCCCGCAACGGCGCGAAGGGCCGCTTGCGGGCCAGTCGTCCCGAGGTGACGACCTCGCGCACGGTCGAGGGCACTCCCGCCACGACGGTGTGCCGCTGCGGCACATAGCCGATGCGCCAGCGTTGGTGGAAGCGCGCGGCCGGGACACCGAACAGCTCGAGCCGGCCGGACATCAACGGGACGAGCCCGAGCAGGCCGCGCACGAGCGTCGACTTTCCTGAGCCGTTCGCTCCGAGCAGCACGACCACCTCCCCCGAGCGGACGCTGAAGTCGACGTCGTGCAAGACCGGCCGGTTCAGGTAGCCCACGGCGCCGCCGCGGAGGCTGACGACCTCCGGAGCTGCCGTCGCAGGGGGGACCCGCTCGTCTACCGGCACTGCTGCCCGTCCCGCAGCGTCGCCAGGTTCGTCCGCATCACCTCGAGGTAGTCGCGTCCCCGCGACTCGTCGGTGAGCCCCTCGAGCGGATCGAGCACGGCCGTCGTGGCGCCCGTCTCGCGGGCCACCGTCTCCGCCACGTCCGGGCTGACGAGCGTCTCGTAGTAGATGGTGCGGACCTGGTGTTCCTCGACGAAGGCGGTCACGTCCGCCAGGTCGCGCGGCGACGGCTCCTCGTCGGGGACCAGCCCGGTGATGCCGCGCTGGGTCATGCCATAGCGGTCGGCCAAGTAGCCGAAGGCGGCGTGGCCGGTCACGAGGTCGGTGCTGGCGCACCCGGCCAGCCCCGTCGACATCTCCTCGTCGAGCGCCTCGAGGTCGGCCCGCACCTCCCGGGCACGGTCGGCGTACGCTCCCGCGTTGGGCTTGTCGGCCTTGCCCAGCCGCGCCGCCACCGCGTCCGCCACGTCGGCTAGTCGGGTGGGGTCGAGCCAGAAGTGGGGGTCGCGGCCACCCTCGGTATGCAGCCTGGCCGCGTCGCCGACGTCGAGCGACGAACCGCCCGCTTCCTGCTCGACGGCGTCGTCCACGGCGGGCTGGAAGCCCTGAAGATGGACGACGAGGTCGGCCTCACCGATCGTCGCCACATCTCGCGGACCGAGCTCGAGATCGTGCGGTTCCACACCCGGCGGCGTGAGGTTTGCAACCTCCGCGGCGTCGGCGGCAACCCGTTGGGTGACCCACTCGAGGGGATAGAAGGACGCCGCGACCTGCAGCCCGTCGTCGTCCCCGGCGGCTCCGCTCGCGCCCCCGCAGGCCGGCAGTGCCAGCAGGAGAGGGAGCACCGCGAGGACGGCGCGGGGACGGATGCTCACCTGACGTACCATGGCCCTTGTTGGCAACGATTGTCAAAACCATTTCCTGGTCCTGGTCTAGCCTGGCCGGGTGCTCGCCCTCACACGTTGCCGCGTCCCGGCCGAGGAGGAGGCCTCGTTCCTGGCGGTTGCGCGGGAGACGCTCGGGCTTCTCGCGCAGCGCGACGGGTTCCGTCGTGGGCACATCGGTCAGGCGATTGAGGACGCGACGCTGTGGGTCCTCAGCAGCGAGTGGGATGCGGTGGGCCCATACCGGCGCGGCCTCTCGGCGTACGACGTCAAGGTGGCGATCGCGCCCCTCATGCCGTATGTCGTCGGCGAGCCCGGCGCGTACGAGACCGTGGCCGCCCACGAGGCGCTCGCCGGGTCGTAGGTGCACTCCGACGCCCACGGCGACGCGCCCGCAGAGACGGCCGCCCCGCGGACCCGCCTGTTGCTCTGGCTGCTCGTCGGGCCCCTCGTCGTCGCCACCGTCGCAGGTCTGTTCGTGCTGTGGCCGGAGGAGGGAGCGTCGCTCGACCGTGGAGCGCTGGGCCCGACCGCCGAGCGAGAGCGCGGGACGATCGTGGATGTCCGCCGTGACCCCTGCATCGGTGCGCCCTCGGACGGAGCGTCCGTTCCGAGGTGCCCGGTAGCGCGGACCCGGCTGACCACCGGACCGGGCGACGGCGAGGTCGTCGATGCCATCGTGCCGGAGGGCGAGGGGACGCCGACGTTCGAGGCAGGCGACGACGTGGTGGTGGCGTTCGTCGAGCAGGCGCCAGAGGGTCAGCAGTACCAGCTGGTCGACTTCCAGCGCGGCCTGCCGCTGCTGGCGCTCGCAGCGCTGTTCGTTGTCGCGGTCCTTCTCGCCGGTCGCCTGCGGGGGCTGGCGGCACTGGTCGGGCTCGCCGTCAGCGGCGTCGTGCTGCTGACGTTCGTCGTGCCTGCGGTGCTCGCCGGTGCGAGCCCGCTGCCGGTCGCCATCGTGGGGGCGTCCGCGATCATGCTCGTCGCGCTGTTTCTCGCCCACGGCTTCACCGCACGGTCGGCGGTTGCCGTCCTCAGCACGGCCGTCACCCTCGGGCTGATCGGCCTCCTGGCCTACACGGTCGTCGCCGTGAGCCACTTCACCGGTCTCGGCAGCGAGGATGTCGCCTACCTGCGAAGCGTCTACGGCGAGATCGACCTGCGTGGGCTGCTGCTCGCCGGAATCGTCATCGGGTCGCTCGGCGTCCTCGACGACATGACGGTCACGCAGACCTCGGTGGTGTGGGCGATCGCGCACACCGATCCGGACGCCTCGGCGCGCGAGGTCTACCGAACGGGCGCCCGTGTCGGCCGTGACCACGTGGCGTCGATCGTGAACACGCTGGTCCTGGCCTACGCCGGCGCCTCGTTGCCGTTGCTGCTGCTGTTCAACGTCTCCGGGGCCGACAGCTCGGACGTGCTGACAACCGAGCTGGTCGCGCAGGAGGTGGTCCGGACATTGGTCGGCGGAATCGGCATCGTCGCCGCCGCGCCGCTGACCACGGCGCTCGCGACGTTCTTCGCCGTCAATGACCGCCGCCGCGGAGCGGCGGGTGCCCGCCGACGGTCGCGGCGAAAGCCCGGTCGTGGCCGGGCTGTCCGAAGCGGGTAGGGTCGAGCGCTCACCGCCGACAACCAGCCGGATGGAGGCCATCGTGGCCACAAGCTCGTCGAGCAAGCAGGGCAGCGCCCGCAACGACGCCATCGTCAGCCTGAGCAAGCGGCGGGGGTTTGTCTACCCCAGCAGCGAGATCTACGGCGGCACCCGCTCGGCCTGGGACTACGGCCCGCTCGGCGTCGAGCTCAAGGAGAACGTCCGCCGCCAGTGGTGGCGGGCCATGGTGCAGAACCGCGACGACGTCGTCGGCATCGACTCCGCGGTGATCCTCGCCCGCGACGTGTGGGTCGCGTCAGGTCACGTCGACACGTTCACCGATCCGCTCTCGGAGTGCCAGTCCTGCCACAAGCGGTTCCGGGCCGACCACCTCGAGGAGGCCTACGAGGCGAAGAAGGGCACTCCGCCGCCTAACGGTCTCGGCGACGTCAACTGCCCCAACTGCGGGGTGAAGGGCGCGTTCACCGAGCCGCGCCAGTTCTCCGGGCTGCTCAAGACCTTCCTCGGCCCGGTGGACAGCGAGGAAGGACTGCACTACCTGCGACCCGAGACGGCTCAGGGCATCTTCGTCAACTTCCTCAACGTGATGACGTCGGCGCGGAAGAAGCCGCCGTTCGGCATCGCCCAGACCGGAAAGGCGTTTCGCAACGAGATCACGCCGGGCAACTTCATCTTCCGCACCCGCGAGTTCGAGCAGATGGAGATCGAGTACTTCGTCGAGCCGGGCACCGACGAGGAGTGGCACGAGTACTGGCTGCAGGAGCGGTGGAACTGGTACCTCGGGCTGGGACTGAGGGAGGAGAACCTCCGGTTCTACGAGCACCCGAAGGAGAAGCTCTCGCACTACGCGAAGCGCACCGTCGACATCGAGTACCGCTTCAGCTTCGGCGGCAAGGAGTTCGACGAGCTCGAGGGCATCGCCAACCGGACCGACTTCGACCTGACGGCCCACACCAAGCAGACGGGTGTCGACCTCAGCTACTTCGACCAGGACAAGGGCGAGCGCTGGACGCCGTACGTCATCGAGCCGTCCGGCGGGCTGACCCGCGCGACGCTGGCCTTCCTGCTGGACGCGTACACCGAGGACGAGGCGCCCAACGCCAAGGGCGCGATGGAGAAGCGCACCGTGATGCGGCTGGACCCGCGGCTCGCACCGGTCAAGGTCGCGGTGCTGCCGCTGTCCCGCAACGCCGAACTCACCCCCAAGGCCAAGGACCTGGCCGCGACCCTGCGCCAGGTCTGGAACGTCGACTTCGACGACGCCGGGGCGATCGGCCGGCGCTATCGGCGGCAGGACGAGATCGGCACGCCGTTCTGCGTGACCGTCGACTTCGACACCCTCGACGACCAGGCCGTCACGGTCCGTGAGCGGGACTCGATGGCTCAGGAGCGGATCGGCCTCGACGCGGTCCACGGCTGGCTGGCCCAGCGGCTCGTCGGCTGCTGACCCCATGCCACGCCCGCGCGGCGTGACCACGGAACGGATC
>JBOGDX010000109.1:0-8151 GCA_050743225.1 Actinomycetes bacterium
TACCAGGGCTGGTCTTGCCGCCCGCGGGACGAACGGAGCCACCGAATGAGCCGCCACATCCAGGTCACTTTCGACGCCCACGACCCGAGGGCGCTGTCGTCCTTCTGGCGCGACGTACTGGGCTACGTCCACCCCGGCCCGCCCGGAGTGGACCTGGCCAAGGACGCCGACCCGCTGGCCGCGTGGGACGACTTCCTCGAGCGGGTCGGCGTTCCTGAGGGGCAGCGCAACACGAGATCGGCCATCGAGGACCCGGACGGGCACGGCCCACGGCTGTTCTTCCAGCAGGTGCCGGAGGACAAGGTCGCCAAGAATCGCGTCCACCTCGACGTCCGTTCGGCTCCCGGACTGCAGGGAGAGGAGCGGATGGCGGCGCTGGAAGTCGAGTCCGCCCGGCTCGTCGCGTTGGGAGCGACGCGGGTACGTCGCTACGAACCCGCTCCTCCGATGAGCGCCGGCTTCATCGTGATGACCGACCCCGAGGGCAACGAGTTCTGCCTGGACTGAGGTGAGACGACTCGTCCACTGTAGTGCCGATAATGTACATTATGTCAGGTTGCCCCCGGCCATTCAGACCAGCCTCTCGATATCGGCCCCGACCGCCCGGTACGCCTCCCAGGCCCGACGGTCACGGCTGACCAGCGTGAGGGCGTGCTCGACCGCCGTCGCGGCCACCAGCGCGTCGTACACCGAGCCCCCGGCGATACCCAGAGTGGCCAGCTGCGGCTGGAGGTCCCGCGCTGCCATCGCTCGACGAGGCTGCCGCGGCTGCCGGCCTTGCCCGGCATGCCATCTTCCATCGCCGCCTTGCCGGCGTCGACGAACCGGTTGCGCCACCGGCTGATCGACTGTCACGGATCAGCCCCGAAACCCTGCCAGAAAGTTTTGCACACCATGGCATCCCGTTCGAACTGGTGTTCTAATGTTCGCGTGCGGTGGGACGGGTTGCGACTGGACGGAGAGGCGACGGGCCGGACGCCGCTGCTCCCCCTCGGGTCCGTCACCCGGACCTTCGACACCCCGGAGTTCCGGGGCATCACGGTGCACGAGGTCACCGCACGCTCCGCGTTGAACAAGGTGCCCGAGGCGTCCCGAGTCCCGTTCCGATGGACGATCAACCCCTATCGCGGCTGCACCATCGCGTGCCGGTTCTGCTTCGCCCGCAAGACCCACGAGTACCTCGACCTCGACTCCGGCCACGACTTCGACTCCCAGATCGTCGTCAAGACCAATGTCGGCGAGGTGCTGCGCCGGGAGCTCGGCCGACGGTCCTGGCGCGGCGAGCACGCGGCGATGGGTACCAACGTCGACTGCTACCAGCGGCTCGAGGGCCGCTACCGCCTGATGCGCGACGTCATCCCGGCCCTGACTGAGGCCAGGAACCCGTTCTCGATCCTCACCAAGAGCGCCCTCGTGCTCCGGGACATCGACCTCCTCGTCGAGGCGGCGGCGGTGACCGACGTGACGGCGGCCCTGTCCGTCGGCTCGGTCGACCGCGAAATCCGCGCGGCCGTCGAACCCGGCGCACCACCCCCGCTGCGCCGGCTGGACGTCGTGCGCCAGCTCAACGACGCCGGCATTCCCTGCGGGGTGCTGATGGCTCCTGTCCTGCCGTTCCTGACCGACTCCGAGGACCAGCTCGAGGCGACGGTGGCGGCTGTCGCGGCCGCCGGCGCCGCGTACGTCTCGCCGATCGTTCTGCACCTTCGGCCCGGGGCGCGGGAGTGGTGGCAGGCCTGGCTCGCCCGCGAGCGCCCCGACCTGGTTACCCGCTACGCCGAGCTCTACGGCCCGCGCAGCTACGCCCCGAGGGCCTACCAGCAGCACGTCGCCGACACCGTCCGGCGGCTGGCTGAGGCGCACCGCGTCGGCCGGCCGACCGTGCGGTCCGGGCACGAGCGAGGACGCCGTACGCCGCCACCGGCACCCACCACCGCTCCCCCGGCGCAGCTGAGCCTGCTGTAGGCGAGCCGCTGCGCATCACGGCGACGAGGCGCACCTAGGGTTGCACGGTGCCCACCGAGTCCGCCGCACTCGACGCGGGTCTTGCGACGGGCGCCGCCTACGTAACGTTCCGGTTCGCGGACCGGGACCGCAGGCTGCGGGGCATACACCTCCGTCAGGAGCTGACCGGGTTGCTGCGGACCGTGGCGGGTTGAGGCCGGTGGTCACGTGAGGTCCGTGGAGCTGGCGTCGCCGGCGAGTGGCTTCCGGGGCCAGGTTGTGGTGCACGGGCACTGGGGCCGCCCGGTCTTGGTGTTCCCGTCCGAGGGCGGCAGCGCGTGGGACTACCAGAACAACGGCATGGTCGAGGCGGCTCGGTGGATGCTGGACGCCGGCCGGGTCAAGCTCTACTGCGTCGACTCGGCGGACGACCTCACGTGGTCGGACCGCGCGGCCACGCTGGAGGAGCGAGCTCGCCGCCACGACCTGTACGAGCGCTGGCTGCTCGAGCAGGTGGTTCCCTTCATCCGCGATGACTGCGGCGGCCGCGACGACATCGTCGCCACCGGGTGCAGCCTCGGCGGCTACCACGCGGCCAACCTGACGCTCCGCCACGCCGACCTCGTGCGGCACGCGCTGTGCCTGTCAGGCACCTACGACCCGTCCGAGTGGCACGCCTGGGGAGAGCGCGGCGAGTCGGCGTACTTCCACAATCCGATGGACTACGTCGCCAACCTGCACGGCGAGCACCTCGACTGGCTGCGCTCGCGGGTCCACCTCGTGCTGGTGGTCGGCCAGGGCGCCTGGGAGGAGGAGCCGACCCGGGCGCTGCCGAGCACCCGGCGGTTCGCCGAGCTGCTCGCCCAGAAGGGCATTCCGCACGAGCTCGACGTGTGGGGACACGACGTTCCGCACGACTGGCCCTCCTGGCAGAAGCAGATCGCCCACCACCTGCCGCGCTTCTGCTGAGGCCAGGGCACCTCATGGGTAGGTCGACAGTGCCACCACCTGCTCACTAGCGTGCGGTAACGGGCGACGAAAGGCATCGCGATGGCCGACAACCGGCACCTGATCGGGCTGCTGCTGGGCACCGAGAACGACTGGCCCAGCGTCTTCGAGCACCTGGTGGCGCGGCTGGGCACCGTCACCGACGGCACCGGCGGCGAGCACGACTACGACGTCGAGCGCATCACGGTGGAGCCGTTCGACCTGCGCTACCGCCCGTCGTACGACCTGGTCATCGACCGCCTGGCGTACTGGTACTACCACCCACGGGAGTGGCTGAAGAAGGTCGCGCTGATGGACGGCGTCTACCTGCTCAACTCGCCGTTCACCTTCCAGGCCATGGAGAAGCACGCTGCCTACTGCGCGATGATGCGGCTCGGTCTCAAGGTGCCCGACACCGTGCTCGTGCCGTACAAGAACCCCCTGGACCACGCCAAGTACGCCTACACGGCCGAGCGGTACAACCGGTCCTTCGACCTGGACGCCGTCGCGGACAAGGTGGGCTACCCCCTGTTCATGAAGCCCTATGACGGCGGGGCCTGGCGCGGCGTGTCGCGCATCCGCAACCCGGACGAGCTGCACCGCGCGTACGACGAGTCCGGCGAGATGCTCATGCACCTGCAGGCGTCCGTCGAGGGCTACGACGTCTTCGCGAGGTCGCTGTCCATCGGCGCCGAGACGATGGTCATGCGGTTCGACCCCGACGAGCCGATGCACGGGCGCTACTCCGTCTCGCACGACTTCCTGTCCCCCGAGGTCGGCGCCGAGGTCCTCTCGATCGGACGGGTCGTCAACGCATTCTTCCGCTGGGAGTTCAACTCCTGCGAGACCCTCGTGCGCGGCGCGGACGTCCACCCGATCGACTACGCCAACGCCTGCCCGGACGTCGCCATCACCTCGCTGCACTACTACTTCCCGTGGGCGATGAAGGCGCTGGTGAAGTGGTCGGTCTTCTGCACCGCCACCGGTCGGGCACCCACACCGCACGTCGACCCGGTGCCCTGGTTCACGATCGCCGACCGCGACGACCTGTCGTACGACGACAAGCTGGCCGCCTACCGGGCACTGGCCGACGACTACTTCGACACCGAGCGGTACAACGACTTCTGCGCGTCCCGGCTGACCGGCATCGACGAGTCCGCCCTGAGCTACTTCGCCGGCCCCGACTTCGACCGGGTGCTCGTCGAGACGGTGACGTCGACCTTCCCCACGCACGAGCACGAGCAGTTCATCGCGCACTTCAGGGGGCTGGTCGCCGCTTGGTGTCGCGACGAGACCGCCCGGCTGGGCCGGGAGGCCTGACCCTCCCCGTTCGACTCGACCGAACGGCCGAACATTTCCCCCAAATCCGGGCGCTTGGTACGACGCGCCCCGGCCTCCACGGCCAGGTCCCCGGTGCCGAGCACGGCTGATGTCATGATCCGGATCCACCGAGCACGGCTTCCGGAGGCAGATGACGCCGGCGAGGTCTGATGGGGGGCGCATGGGCGGCTTCAACATGACGTTGACGCTCGGGATCGTGCTCGAGGAGGCCCGTGAGAGGGGCCTACGGGTCGACGTCGAGACCGCGACCGGACGGGTGTATGAAGGCGTTCGGGTGGCGGCCTTGGAGCAGTTCTGCGTCGTGCTCCTGGACGACCTGGCGGCGCACGTGGTCGCCAGGGAGCACCTGGCCGCGGTCAGCCTGGATCGCAGCGCGTTCCTGGAGATCGAGCCTCGCACCGTGGACCTGCGGGCCAGCTCGGTCGGCGAGGCGGCCTTCGCCGTCTGACGAGGGTTTACTCGACGGGCCAGGTGTGCACCGGCTGGTTCGAGTGCATGTGCTCGATGTACCGCCGCATCATCTCGCGCAGCGCCTCCGGCCGGTCGTGGTCGGCGAACTGGCGCCGGAACGCCTCGGCCTGCCACGCGGCCCCGTTGACCTCCTTGAGACAGCGCGCCTCGATCACGCCCAGCAACCGGTCACTGTCCGCGGAGTCGACGCCCCAGTCGTCGAGACCCCTGTGGGCGAGCGGGAGCAGGTGCCGCAGCACCAGCTCGGTCGCGGGCACCTCGCCGATGCCCGGCCAGTAGATCCGGGCCTCGATGCCGTGGCGCGCCCCGTTGTGGAAGTTCTCCTCGGCGGCCGCGAACGACATCTGCGACCACACCGGGCGGTCCGCCTCCGCGAGGACCTTGACCAGCCCGTAGTAGAAGGCGGCGTTGGCGAGCACGTCGACAACGGTCGGCCCGGCGGGCAGGCAGCGGTTCTCCACTCGCAGGTGGGGGCGACCGCGCACGACGTCGTACACCGGCCGGTTCCACCGGTAGATGGTGCCGTTGTGCAGGCGCAGCTCCCCCAGCTGCGGCACGTCCCCCCGCTCCAGCACCTCGAGCGGGTCCTCGTCGTCGCAGATGGGCAGCAGCGACGGGAAGTAGCGGACGTTCTCTTCGAACAGGTCGAAGATCGAGGTGATCCACCGCTCGCCGAACCACACGCGGGGGCGGACCCCTTGCGCCTTGAGCTCGTCGGACCGGGTGTCGGCGGCCTGCTCGAAGAGCGCGATCCGCGTCTCGCGCCACAGCTCCTTGCCGAAGAAGAACGGCGAGTTGGCCCCCATGGCGAGCTGCACGCCACCGATTGCCTGCGACGCGTTCCAGTGGGCGGCGAACGTCTCCGGGTTGACCTGCAGGTGCAGCTGCACGCTCGTGCACGCGGCCTCGGGCGCGATCGTGTCGGCGGTCGTCGCGAGCCGGTCCACGCCGTCGATCGCGATCTGGATGTCCTCACCGCGGGCGGCGAAGACCTGCTCGTTGATCAGTGCGTAGCGCGGGTTGGCGCTGAAGGTGTCCTCGGTGAGGTGCTCGGAGCGTACGGTCGGCAGGATCCCGATCATCACGACGTCCGCGCCGGCCTGGTTGGCCACGTCGTCCGCGTGGTTCAGGCTCGCCCGTACGTCGGTCTCGAGCTGTTGGAACACACCGCCGGTGAGCCGTTGCGGCGGGATGTTGATCTCGATGTTGAACTGCGCCAGCTCGGTCTGGAAGTCGGGGTCGGCGATCAGCCCCAGCACTTTCTCGTTCACCATCGCCGGGTCGCCGTCGGAGTCGGTGAGGTTGAGCTCGATCTCGAGGCCCATGCTGCGGCGCTCGGCGTCGAAGCGGGACTCTGAGAGCATCCGGGCGAAGACGTCGAGGCAGCGGCGGACCTTCTGCCGGTACCGCTGCCGGTCCTCGCGGGTGAACTGCCTGTTCGCGACGTCCTGACCCATGGCCGGTCCCTTCCCGGGCTCCTCTGCGCACAACCTCGCACAAGGGACGACACGCCGCCACCGAGTCCGGGGTTGTGTCCAGCCCCCGTCCTACGGTCCTCCCATGCGCGTTCTGCATACCTCCGACTGGCACCTCGGCCGGTCCTTCCACCGCGAGGACCTGCTGGGGGCGCAGGCGCGCTTCGTCGACTTCCTCGTCGACACCGTTCGGTCGGAGCGGGTCGACGCCGTCCTGGTCGCCGGAGACGTCTACGACCGGGCCCTGCCGTCGGTCGACGCGGTCGGCCTGTGCAACGACGCGCTCGGCCGGCTTGCCTCGATCGGCACCCGGGTCGTGCTGATCAGTGGCAACCATGACTCGGCGCGACGGCTGGGCTTCGGCGCGGACCTGATCGACACGGCGGGCATCCACCTGCGAACTGACCCAACGCGGTCGGGCACGCCGGTGCTGCTCCCCGACGCGCGGGGAGACGTCGCGGTCTACGCCGTCCCCTACCTGGAGCCCGACGCCGTCAAGGATGCGTTCGGTTGTCAGGACCGCAGCCACCAGGCAGTCCTCGGCTCGGCCCTCGACCGGGTGCGGGCCGACCTCGCGACCCGGCCGGGCACCCGCTCGGTAGCGCTGGCTCACGCCTTCGTGACCGGCGCCGCACCCTCCGACAGCGAGCGCGACATCAGCGTCGGTGGCGTCAGCTCCGTGGCCGCGAGCACGTTCACGGGCGTGGACTACACGGCCCTTGGCCACCTGCACGGCGCGCAGGCACCCGCCGCTGCCGTCCGCTACAGCGGCTCCCCGGTCGCCTACTCGTTCTCCGAGGCGCAGCAGCGCAAGGGTGTCCTGCTCGTGGAGCTCGGCGCGGTGCCGGGCTCGCCCGCCCAGGTCGAGCTCGTCCCGACCCCGGTCGAGCGAGCGCTGGCACGGGTGTCGGGCCGGCTGGACGACCTGCTGACCAGCAGCCGCTGGGAGGCGCTGACCGGTCACTACCTGCAGGTGACCCTCACCGACCCGCTGCGCCCGCGCGAGCCGATGGAACGGCTGCGAGCCCGCTTTCCCCACGTCCTGGTCCTCGGCTTCGAGCCCGAGGGTGTCTCGGCCGGCGACGACCGGTCCTACGCAGCACGGCTGCGGGGCCGGTCCGACCTCGAGGTGGCCGACGACTTCGTGGAGCACGTCCGTGGCGGCGTGGAGCCTGCCGAGTCGGCGATCCTGGCCGAGGCGTTCGAGGCCGTCCGGCTGGCCGAGGCGAGTTCCTGATGCGCCTGCACCGTCTCGCCGTCAGCGCCTTCGGGCCCTTCGCGGGCACCGAGGAGGTGGACTTCGACGCGCTATCGGAGGCAGGACTGTTCCTGTTCACCGGCGCAACCGGTGCCGGCAAGACCAGCCTGCTTGACGCGGTGTGCTTCGCGCTGTACGGCCAGGTGCCCGGTGCGCGGCAGCAGTCCCGTTCGCTGCGCAGTGATCACGCACCCGAGGACACCCCGCCCGTCGTGGTGCTCGAGGTGACGCTGCGCGACCGCCGCGTGCGGGTCACCCGCAGCCCGGCGTGGGACCGCCCCAAGCGTCGCGGCCACGGAACTGTCCAGGAGCACGCCAGGGTGCTCGTCGAGGAGCTGGTCCGCGACGAATGGAGCACCCTGTCCACCCGACTCGACGAGTCGGGCCAGCTGTTGCGCGACCTCACGGGGCTCTCGCTCGCCCAGTTCTGCCAGGTCGTGCTGCTGCCGCAGGGCCAGTTCGCGGAGTTCCTGCGCGCCGACGCCGACCGCCGTCGCGAGCTGCTGGAGAGCCTGTTCGACACCCGGCGGTTCGCCTCCGTGGAGGCGTGGCTGGTGGGGCGCCGCCAGCTGACCGGCCGCGCGCTCGTCGACGTCGACCGGCAGGTCGAGCAGGTTCTGGCCAGGGTGGCCGAGGCCGCCGCCACCGAGGTTCCCGGCGACCTCGGGCCGTCGG
>JBOGDX010000110.1:0-8122 GCA_050743225.1 Actinomycetes bacterium
GAGCCAGACGTCGTACGACGTGTGCGCCGGCGTCTCGGACGCCTCGCCCACCACCGAGTCCAGATCCACCAGCACCGCGCGTCCTGTCGTCCCCGGCAGCCGGGTGAGCCGGCTGGCCAGGCGGTACCGCGTGTTGCCGTTGGCGAAGCCGGGAGCGACCACGACGTCCGTCCGGTCATCGGGGGCCGTTCGGAAGGCCCGCTCGAGGTCTCCGACCCCGAAGGCGGGTGGCACCACGGGGAGGACGCCTCGCTGGACCAGGACGGACTGGAAGGAGTCGGGGTCGCGGATCGTGAGGGGCGGGCCGGGGTCGACCGTGGCCGCGCCCGGCGTGGAGGAGGGGACGACCTGCCAGGCGGCCCGTGAGGCCGGGCCGAGGTTGATGGCCTTCAGGTCGCCTTGCCGGCCGGCACGGACCTCCCGGACTCGCAGCATGACGTCGGCGGGATGTGAGTCACCGAAGGCGCGCTCCATGACGAGCCCGTCCAGCGTGCACCGGTCCGGGCAGGCGATCGTCCCGGTGTAGGTCCGCGCGCCGGGCTGGAGCCGGCCGAGGTCGAGGTAGCCGTCCTGGGCCGCCGTACCACCGACCATCGCGGCGACACGGAACGGCTTGATCACGGCACTCGAGTTGGAGTCGCTGCGCTGCATCTCGGTCAACCGGAACTCGGCGCGAACCGAGATGCTCAGCTCGGCAGCATCCGGAAGCGGGACCGCGGCCACCGTCTCCGTGCGAAGCGCTGCGATCTGTCGAGGGCTCGGCCGCCCGTCCGCCTCTCCCCATCGAGCGATCCTGGCGAAGGCGCGGGGCTCTACGGCGAGCGTCATAGGGCCGACCGGCGCGGCTGAGCGCGTGACGACCACCGGCGTCGCGTGCCGGCCCCGGGGGTCCAGCCGGGTGACGGTGTCGCGCAGCTGCTGAGGCGATGTCGCGTCGACGGTGAGGACCGTGGCCGCCCCGGCATCGACGTCGGCGAGCGCGGATCGGTTGCGGCTGGCGACGGCCCAGGCGTCGACGGCGAACACGAGGAGCGCGCCGGCGACCGTGACGATGGCGATGAGCCGTCGCAGGGCGGGGCGCCGAGCGATCTGCACGCCGGCCAGTGCCCAGGCGAGCCGGCCGCGCGGGAGCGAGCGGCTGGCAACCGCTCCGGCGACCGGGATCGCGGCCTGTGCGAGCAGCAGCCCACCGGCGACGGCGAGCAGGCCGGGTGCGAGCAGGGCGACCGGGCCGCCCTCTCCGGAGAGCAGGGTGACGAGTCCCGCACCGGCCCCGGTCACGACGGCTGCCTCGACGAGACCGACCTGCAACCGGTGGCCTCTGGGCGGCACCCGGCGGAGCAGCGAGGTCACGGGCTGCCGCAGGGTGGGGGCGCCTGCCACCGCGATGGCGAGCAGGCCGCCCACCGTGGCGGCCAGACCTGCGGCCAGAGCGGGCCAGCGCGCCTCGAGGACGACGCCTGGCTCGAGCCACCGCTTGGCCGCGGCTGCGGCAGCGAGCCAGCCCAGCGCGCCGCCGAACAGGGCGCCGAGCACGATCAGGGATCCCAGCTCGCGCATCAGCAGCCCGCCAGCGCGGGCCGTCCCGAGTCCCCTCAGCCTGGTCAGGGCGATCTCCGGCCGCCGTTGCTCGGTCGCGGCCGCGCAGACGAAGGCGAGAACGACGACGCCCAGGACTGCGAGCTGGACGGTGAGCAGCGGCACGACGTTGCGGGCATGGTCGTTCTGTGACCGGGTCAAGTCGAGGAGCGGCGCGAGCCCGCTGGTCGCCGAGGCGTCGACGGTGCCGGCGAGCCTGTCGATCCGGTCGGTGGCCGCGGCGACGGCCGCGACACCGGACAGGTCGACAGCCGCAGGGTCGATCGGGATGTCGATGTAGGTGCGCAGCTCTGGCCACGGCTGCGCCTCCAGCGTCGACATCGACGTCAGCAGGTCGTCAACCGAGCCACGCTCGGTCGTGGGGGCTTCGGCCAGGCCGCGACCGAACCAGTACGGGTCGTCGGGGTCGGGTGGCTCGTAGACGCCGGCCACCCGGGCATCGAGCGAGACCGCGTCGGCCGGGCCCTCGACTGCCTCTGACTCGGGCAGCACCCGAAGGGAGTCGCCGGGCGTGATCTGGAAGGCGGAGGCGGTCCGGCGGCTGACCAGGACGTCCCCCGCCGACCCGGAGCACGTGCCCTCGACGACCCGTAGGTGTCGGCACAGTCCGGAGCGGCTGACCAGACGGGAGACGCGATCGGTTGATGCGGCTGCGTCGGCTG
Organism: Actinomycetes bacterium; assembly: GCA_050743225.1. Classification (GTDB taxonomy): domain Bacteria; phylum Actinomycetota; class Actinomycetes; order JACCUZ01; family JACCUZ01; genus JBOGDX01. Next base: position 2,262 of record JBOGDX010000110.1, read on the forward strand.
TGCTGCGGACCAGGACCTTCGTGTCAGCGCCACCGATGGGCGTACCGAACTGTGGGGTGACCCCTGGGGCGACCGTCGTCGCGAGGCGGCCAGGCGACGCCGGTCGCTCCCCGGCGGCACCGGTTGCGAGCACGGTGACGCCGCTCTCGCCGACCGGCGCGTTGGCCAGGACCGATCGCAGGACCGACTGCTCGACGGCCCGGGCGTACAGCGGGCCCATGACCGCGGCGCCTGTCACCACGGCGGCGAGGGCGACGATCAGCGCCGCCTGGCGAGGCCGGTGGAGCAGGGCGGCGGCGGTCACCGACCCACCCGCCATGCGCAGTGCCTCCCCGCCTCGATGAGCTCAGCGGAGCTCACGTGAGCTCTGTGTGTGCGGCCCAGGTGAGTCGCCGCGCCACGATGCCGCAGTCCGTTGAGCAACGGAACGACCGGGGGCGGATCGTGACGGGATCGTTGTGGTGTTGATCTTCAGCGATACGTGCCGTCACGCCGGAAGGACGCGACCAAGAAAGGCGTCGAGCTTCGCCGTCACGGCGCCTCCGTGCGGGCCGGTAAGCAGGTCGTGGCCATGCGCCAACCCGGAGAGGACGATCACCCTCTCCTTGCCCGGATGAGCGTCAGCCATGATCCGCAGCTCGCGGGGGCTCGCGTTCATGTCCCCGGCGGAAGTGATCATCACGACTGGACCTCGGTAATGCTTGAGCCCGTCGGCGACCGGCCCGAAGCCACGAGTGGTGTTGGGCGCTCCGAGGGCGAACACCCCTGCCACCCTCGGCGACATCGCGGCCGCATGGGACAGACCCACCATGCCCCCACGCGAGGCGCCGACGATCGCGATGTGGTCGGCACCGTCTGCCCGGAGCGTCCTCGCGGCCACGGCGAGGTTGTCCTCGAACGGCGGGAACGTCCAGTCGAAGGTCGCGACTCGGAAGCCGCGGTCCGCAAGTCGCCGCGCCTGTGGCAACCACTGGCAGACACCGGAGTCCGACTCCGGCGCGAGCACAACGCCGCGCGGTCCCGAACCGATGACGACCACGCCGATCGGGCGATCGTCTGCGGTCTTGGCAACTCGGAACAGGTCGCTGCCGGCCGGAAGGCAGTCCGGCGAGGGGTAGGCATACGTAGCGGTCGTGGCGGGCCGCCCACTGGCCTTGGCGGTGCTCGGCGCACCTGACGTTCCATCGGCCTCGGAGCAGCCGCCGAGCAGGGCTGCGCCCAAGATGAGGTAGGTGCCGATGCGCACGCGGCGCAGTCGAGCGGATCCCGATTATGCATCATGAGACATAACGCTACAGGTTCACCCGATCACGGCGCCACCGTCCTAGGGTGTGCAGATCCAAGACGACAGACCCACCATCGACTTCGCCATCCTCGCTGCCCTGCGGCGTCGGGGGGCGATGTCGGGATACGCCGTCACGCAACGGCTCCGACAGGCCGCGGACTTCTGGTCGGCTCCGCACAGTCAGGTCTACCCCCGGCTGGGCGTGTTGGAGTCCGACGGCTTGGTGCGCATGACCGCGTCGAAGGGTCGCGGTCCCCGACCGAACAAGGTCTGCCGGATCACGGCGAAAGGCCGGCGGGCGCTGCGTGCCTGGGCGAGCGCGCCCCCGGGGCCACGGTTCCCGCGCGACGAGCTCGTCCTCAAGCTCTGGGGGGGCCTGGACGCTGAGCCCGACGCCCTCGTTGGCATGCTCGAGGCCGAACGCGCGAACCACATCAGCCGCCTCGAGCAGTACGAGGCGTGGATGTCGGAGCTCCTCGGTGACTTCCTGGAGCCAGCTGCCAGCGCCAGCGAGCCTGCGTTCGGGTCCTGGGCCGCACTTGCACGGGGCATCGGCGTCGAACGAGCCTGGCTCGACTGGTGCGACGAGGTACGTACGGCGCTAGGTCGCTCCCACTGACCTGTGATGGCAGGTGTCTCACTCCACCGAGTGGCCGGCTCGAGGTGCCGTCGCGGTCGCCATGACGCGGCGCAGCCTGTGGAACATCTCGAGGGCTCCCACATGGCTCGCTCGGCGGCCCGCTAGCCGGGTCGGTCGCGGACCTCGAGTCATCGAACCCGGCAAGGTCAGACCGGTGGCAAGGTCGACTGCTCGCAAGCGGGCGGGCAGCCGTTCTCGTTTCGCTCGAGCGGCTCCCAGCAGGTCAGCACCGCAAGAGTACGGCAGACAAGCCGGATTGCATCGGGCTAACTGAAGTCCTTCACACGCCAGGGCCCAGAGGCGTGAGCGTCTGGTCGCGGCCCGAGATGCACGACTGGCGGGCGCCTGCGCAGTGCGGCTGACTCCGTCGCGGCCCAGCCGGAGGGCGCTGTTGAACTGGGGCCGGCTGTTCATCGGTAGAACGGCGGGTCCTCGGTGGGGTCGGTAGGGACCACGTCGAGCCGCGGATCGGTCATGAGTTGGGTGATCAGTGCCGGGGTCCCGCCGATCCCGGCCCAGTGTGGATCGACGTCTCGGGCGACGCACCAGGCGTGATCGGCGGGCCAGATGAACGCTGGTTCGGCCTCGCCGAGTCGGCACTCCCCTGGCCGCTCTGCCGCGGTGTCCCATCTGCCGACGTCGCCCAGGGTCCCACGAAACAGCCAGTAGGCGCGATTGGGCACAACCACCTTTGGCAGTTGCGGACCCGAGCGCGAGGCAACGGGTAGGGGTGCGTATCCCGGTATGGCGCCCGACTGCTCGAGCTGTGCGATTGCGTTCTCATCGTGGACGTACACGTCATCGTCGTCGATGGCGGCTTCGTCGGCGCCGAAGCCTTCCCAGACGCAGAAGTAGCAGTCATCGGGAGTGGCGGTGTGGGTGGCCATCACCTCGAGGAGATTGGGCAGCTGGTCGGGACGCTCGTCCCGTTCGGCGTCGTTCTCGCTTTGGCCGTTACGTACCGGATCCGGCAGGAATCGAAGCCTGGCGTAGGAGTCGAACCCGTCAGGGCCGAAGCAGACCAGCTGGTCCCACGGCAGATCGCTGTGAACGATCCAGTCAGCGGCCGAAAGGTCCCAACAGAAGGTGAGCGTCACGTCCCCTGTTTACCGCCAAGTCCCCGGACCGAAGCACCTTCGGTCACCCCATCCTCGTGTGGTTAGCCCGATTTATCCCGCCGGTCATCCATCGACTCAGTATCGCGGCGGTTCGCGGCCGCCATTCACGCGCGCCATAGTTCTCCCATGACACGGGGGAACATCGTCGGCATCTCGCGGTTTCCCGTGAAGTCGTTGGTGGGCGAAGAGATCTCCACGGCGAGGGTCGACCGCAGAGGCATCGTCGGCGACCGGGCGTGGGCCGTCAGGGACGGCGACGGCAAGCTCGGCAGCGGCAAGAGCACTCGCCGGTTCCGTCGCATGCCCGGTCTGCTGGACCTGAGAGCTCGCTACGACGTGGACATGACGCCCATCGTCGACTTTCCCGACGGCGCGCGCGTGAGAGGAGACCAGCCGGAGATCCACGAAGTGCTCAGCGACCACGTCGGTCGCCCGGTCACGCTAGCGCTGGAGGACGGCGTGTCCCACTTCGACGAGGGCTTGACTCGAGGCGGTTGCGCGCCAACCTGCTCGTCGACACCGGCCTGGACCCGCGCTTCGACGAGGACGACTGGGTCGGTCGCACCGTGCGGGTCGGTGCCGACGTCCTCCTGCGGGTCCGCGCGCCGATGACCCGCTGCGTCATGGTCAACTCGCCCCAGGTCGACCTCCCAGAGGACGGGCGCCTGCTCACCACCCTCGGGGAGGCCAACGACACCAAGCTCGGCCTCGTCGTGGACGTTCTGCGCGCCGGAGTGATTCCGCTCGGCGACGCCATCGTCCCCGAGCCATGCCCCTAGGCTCCGGCCGTCAGCGGCCGGCGAAGCTCCCCGCGATGCGGCGCTCTGCCTCGTCGTAGCTCGTGCCGGCCTGCGACAACAGCTGGCTGATGCCCGCGAGTGCCTGCTGCAGCCCCTGCGCGTTGCGGTTCCACTCGTCGTACAGGACCTGGAAGCGGTCCTGCGCCTGCCCGCTCCAGGTTCCGCTGATCGGCAGCACGCGGTTGCGCAGCCCGCTCAGCTCGGCCTCGATCTGCCCGGACGTGCCGTGGACCTGATGGGAGAGCTCCATGAGCTCGGCGGGCGTGACGCGGAAGGCGGTCATGTGTCCTCCTGAGACGGTTCGTCGGTACGACGTGACAACACGACGCTAGGGAAAACCGCCGGTCCCGCCCCGAAGTTGTGCACAGGTGGCTTCGGCCCCGCGGCCGGCCGACGTGGGACACCATGGGCCTCATGGCGATCCTCGTCGACGAGCCGATCTGGCCGTTCCGCGACCGGCTGTGGTGCCACATGGTCAGCGACACGTCGTACGACGAGCTGCACGAGCTGGCCCAGCAGCTCGGCATCCCGCGACGCGGGTTCCAGGGCGACCACTACGACGTCCCAGCGGAGTTGCGCGACGACGCGATCGCGCTCGGCGCGCAGCCGGTGACCGGGCGCGAGCTCATCAACCGCCTCCGGGCCAGCGGTCTCCGGCGACCGCGGCGCGAGGTCCACCGATGACTCTGCGGCGACGGCTCCGTTTCGAGTCGACCGACGACACGCACCGTGTCACGACCCTCGAGCTGTTTTTCGACCTCGTCTTCGTCTACGCACTCACCCAGGTCACCTCGCTGCTCGCGGCAGACCCGTCGTGGACGGGGGTCGCGCACGCCTTCGTCGTCCTGGCGCTGCTGTGGTTCGCGTGGTGCTCGTACGCCTGGCTGGGCAACCAGGCCAAGGCCGACGAGGGCGTCGTACGGGCGGGTCTGGTCGTCGCGATGGCGGCGATGTTCGTGGTGGCGCTGTCCATCGTCGAGGCTTTCGACGACATCGGCGGCGGCTGGTACGGGCCGCTGGTTCTTGCCATCGGCATCGTCGTGGTCCGCGCCGTGCACCTGACCGTCTACGCCGTCGCGGCGGGCGGCGACCGCGCCCTGCTCCGGCAGCTCGGTCGCACCGCCGTTCCCGTCGGGATCTTTGCGGTGCTGCTCGTCGTCGGGGCACTCCTCGAGCCGCGGTGGCAGCTGACTGCCTGGGCCATCGCGCTGCTCGTCGACTACGTGGGTATCTACGCCGGCGGGGTGGAGGGTTGGCGGCTCTACGCGGCGCGCCACTTCGCTGAGCGGCACGGCCTGATCATCATCATCGCCCTCGGCGAGTCGATCGTGGCGATCGGCGTCGGCGCGGCGGAGCTCCCGGTGTCCGGGCCGCTGCTCGCGGCTGTGGTCCTCGGCCTCGCCGTGTCGATCGCGTTGTGGTGGACGTACTTCGACGTCGTCGCCCCCGTCGCCGAGCGGGTCCTCGTGGCGGCACAGGGGCAGGAGCGCGCACGGCTCGGTCGCGACTCGTACACCTACCTGCACTTCCCGATGATCGCCGGGATCGTGCTGCTCGCCGTCGGGATGAAGAAGGTCGTCGAGTACGTCGCCGACAGCGACCACCACGATCTGACTGACCCGCTGACAGGTATCCCGCTGCTCTGCCTCTACGGCGGGGTCGTCCTTTACCTGCTGGCGCACGTCGCGTTCCGCCTGCGCAACGTCGGGTCGGTCAACCGGCCCAGGGTCGCTGTCGCTGCACTGCTGGTGCTGCTCGTCCCGGTCGCCTGGCAGCTGCCCGCGCTGGCGGCACTGGCAGTGCTGACGGGGGTGCTGACCCTGCTCATCGCCTACGAGTCGACCCGCTACGCGGAGGCACGGCACGCGATCAGGCATGCCGCGCATGGCTAGCCGTCAGGCGCCGCCTTCGAGGTGTCGCAGCTCGGCCGTGAGGTTGGCCCTGGCGGGCGTTTCCCACGTCGTACGGCCATGGTCCGTGCGGAACAGGGCCGGCCGGTCGAGCAAGGCCCGCAGAAC
>JBOGDX010000111.1:0-8066 GCA_050743225.1 Actinomycetes bacterium
GGGAGCACCACCAGGGACACACGACGACGTGCTCGCTGCATCAGACCCTCCAGGGCGCCGGCTGCAGCCTGTGTATCGCAGTGCGGATCGGTTGTCAGGAGGCGATGGCGAGAATTTTCCGGCGGCCTGGACCACCGCGGTGTCGAGGAGGCCGGGCACGCGGTCCGCGTTGCGGACAGGTTGCGCGGGTGGGGGGGGCTGCCGGGGTACAGTCCTCGCCAGTACCGCAGGGCCAGCGCTGTCCCTCGGTCGGCAGGAGCCCCCTCGGCGGGGCTCGTCCGACGAGGAAGGACGGCCGGCGTGTCCACACCCTTCGGCGCGACGCCCGCCCCTCAGGGGCTCTATGACCCGTCGTACGAGCACGACGCGTGCGGCGTCGCGTTCATCGCGACCCTCTCCGGCATCCCGTCGCACGACATCGTCGACCAGGCGCTGACAGCGCTGCGCAACCTGGACCACCGGGGCGCCAGCGGCGCGGAGCCCGACTCGGGTGACGGCGCCGGCGTCATCACCCAGGTGCCGGACGCGTTCCTGCGCGAGGTGACACCGTTCCCGCTGCCGGACAAGGGGTCCTACGCGGTCGGCTTGGCGTTCCTGCCCGACGACGACGCGTCGGAGACCGACGCGCGCGCGACCGTCGAGCGGCTCGCCACCGAGGAGGGGCTGCGCGTCCTCGGCTGGCGCGACGTACCGGTCGCTCCGGCACTGCTCGGCGCCACCGCCCGCGGCGTCATGCCGCGGTTCCGGCAGCTGTTCGTCACCGCCGCCGCCGGCCGGGTGTTCGGCATGGCGCTGGAGCGGATGGCCTTCTGTCTGCGCAAGCGGGCCGAGCGGGACGCCGACGTCTACTTCCCGTCGCTGTCCAGCCGCACGCTCGTCTACAAGGGCATGCTCACGACGGCCCAGCTCGAGCCCTTCTTCCCGGACCTGTCCGACAGGCGGTACGTGACCGAGCTCGCGCTCGTGCACTCACGGTTCTCGACGAACACGTTCCCGAGCTGGCCGCTGGCCCACCCGTACCGGCTGATCGCCCACAACGGCGAGATCAACACGGTCAAGGGCAACCGCAACTGGATGACCGCCCGGGAGAGCCAGCTCACCAGCGACCTGATCCCCGGCGACCTCGGCCGGCTGCTGCCGGTGTGCACGCCGGGCGCCAGCGACTCGGCGTCGTTCGACGAGGTCCTCGAGCTCCTGCACCTGGGCGGTCGCAGCCTGCCCCACGCGGTGCTGATGATGATCCCGGAGGCGTGGGAGAACCACGACGAGATGGACCCCGCACGGCGGGCGTTCTACGAGTTCCACGCGGCGCTCATGGAGCCGTGGGACGGCCCCGCCTGCATCACGTTCACCGACGGCAGCCTCATCGGCGCCGTGCTCGACCGCAACGGGCTGCGCCCCAGCCGCTACTGGGTCACCGAGGACGGCCTGGTCGTGCTCGCCAGCGAGGTCGGCGTGCTCGACCTCGACCCCAGCACGGTGGTGCGCAAGGGCAGGCTGCAACCCGGCCGGATGTTCCTGGTCGACACCGACCGCGGGCGCATCGTCGACGACGCCGAGATCAAGGCGGACCTGGCCGCCGAGGCGCCGTACGACGACTGGTTGCACGCCGGGCAGATCCATCTGACGGAACTGCCCGACCGCGAGCACGTCGTGCACACGCACGCAAGCGTCACTCGACGCCAGCAGACCTTCGGCTACACCGAGGAGGAGCTGCGGATCCTGCTGACCCCGATGGCGAAGACCGGCGCGGAGCCCATCGGGTCCATGGGCACCGACACCCCCGTCGCGGTCCTCTCGCAGCGCCCGCGGCTGCTCTTCGACTACTTCAGCCAGCTCTTCGCCCAGGTGACCAACCCGCCGCTGGACGCGATCCGCGAGGAGCTCGTCACGAGCCTCGGGACCGCGATCGGCCCGGACCAGAACCTGCTCACCGCGACCCCGGCGCACTGCCGTCAGGTCGTCCTCGACTTCCCGGTCATCGACAACGACGACCTGGCCAAGCTGCTGCACATCAACCGGGACGGCGACCTGCCCGGCTTCGCGGCCACGAAGATCCGCGGGCTCTACCCGGTGAGCGGAGGCGGCCCGGCCCTGCAGGCCGTGCTCGAGGACATCTTCCAGGAGGTCTCCGAAGCGGTGGAGGCGGGCGCGCGGTTCATCGTGCTCTCCGACCGCGACTCGGACTCGGAGTGGGCACCGATCCCGTCGCTGCTGCTGACAAGCGCGGTCCACCACCACCTGGTCCGCTGCAAGACCCGGACCCAGGTGGGTCTGGTCGTCGAGGCCGGCGACGTGCGGGAGGTGCACCACGTCGCACTGCTCATCGGCTATGGCGCGTCCGCCGTCAACCCCTACCTCGCGATGGAGAGCGTCGAGGACCTGGCGCGCCACGGGCTGGTCGGCGACGTCGCACCCGAGCAGGCGGTGCGGCACCTCATCAAGGCGCTCGGCAAGGGCGTGCTCAAGGTGATGTCCAAGATGGGCATCTCGACGGTCGCGTCCTACCACGGTGCGCAGGTCTTCGAGGCCGTCGGTCTCGACCAGGGTCTGGTCGACCGCTACTTCACCGGCACGTCGTCCAAGCTGGGCGGCGTGGGACTCGACGTCCTCTCGCAGGAGGTCGCCCGACGGCATTCGGTCGCCTACCCGCGCAGCGGAACCCCGCCGACGCACCGCACGCTCGACGTGGGCGGCGAGTACCAGTGGCGCCGCGAGGGCGAGCTGCACCTGTTCAACCCCGAGACGGTGTTCCGCCTGCAGCACGCGACGCGAGCCCGGCGGTACGACATCTTCAAGCAGTACACCAAGGCGGTCGACGAGCAGTCCGAGCGGCTGATGACGCTGCGGGGGTTGTTCCGCCTCGCGAACGGCGACCGTCCCGCCGTACCCCTCGACGAGGTCGAGCCGGTCGAGGCCATCGTGCGGCGCTTCTCCACCGGCGCGATGTCCTACGGGTCGATCTCCGCCGAGGCGCACGAGACCCTCGCGATCGCCATGAACCGGCTCGGAGGAAAGTCCAACACGGGCGAGGGCGGCGAGGACTCCGACCGGCTCTACGACGAGCGACGCTCTGCCATCAAGCAGGTCGCGAGCGGCCGCTTCGGGGTGACCAGTGAGTACCTCGTCAACGCCGACGACCTGCAGATCAAGATGGCGCAAGGCGCGAAGCCGGGGGAGGGCGGGCAGCTGCCCGGTCACAAGGTCTACCCGTGGATCGCGCGCACCCGGCACTCGACGCCGGGCGTCGGGCTCATCTCGCCGCCGCCGCACCATGACATCTACTCCATCGAGGACCTCGCGCAGCTCATCCACGACCTCAAGAACGCCAACGACCAGGCGCGGGTGCACGTGAAGCTGGTGGCCGAGGTCGGCGTCGGCACGGTTGCCGCCGGGGTGAGCAAGGCGCACGCCGACGTCGTGTTGATCTCCGGGCACGACGGAGGTACGGGCGCATCGCCGCTCACGTCGCTCAAGCATGCGGGTGCGCCGTGGGAGCTCGGGCTCGCCGAGACCCAGCAGACGCTGCTGCTCAACGGTCTGCGCGACCGGATCGTGGTGCAGACCGACGGCCAGCTCAAGACCGGCCGCGACGTCGTCATCGCCGCCCTGCTCGGCGCGGAGGAGTACGGCTTCGCGACGGCGCCGCTGGTCGTCAGCGGCTGCATCATGATGCGGGTCTGCCACCTCGACACCTGCCCGGTCGGCGTCGCGACGCAGAACCCCGAGCTGCGCAAACGGTTCACCGGCAAGCCGGAGTTCGTCGAGACCTTCTTCACCTACATCGCGGAGGAGGTGCGCGAGCTGCTCGCCGAGCTCGGCTTCCGCAGCCTCGACGAGGCCATCGGGCGCGCCGAGGCCCTGGACACCAGCCGGGCCGTCGAGCACTGGAAGGCGCACGGCCTCGACCTCACACCGCTGCTGCACGTGCCCGACCTGCCGGACGGCACGCCGCGCCGCCGGGTCACGGTGCAGGACCATGGGCTGGAGAAGGCTCTCGACAACGAGCTGATCGCGCGCTGCGCCGACGCCCTCGAGGAGGGCCGGCCGGTGCGGCTGGAGGTGCCGGTGCGCAACGTCAACCGCACCGTGGGCACGATGCTCGGCGCCGAGGTGACCAGGCGGTACGGCGGGCAAGGGCTGCCCGACGGCACCATCGACATCACGCTGACCGGGTCGGCTGGCCAGTCGTTCGGCGCCTTCCTGCCCCGGGGGATCACGCTGCGGCTGCTCGGGGATGCCAACGACTACCTCGGCAAGGGACTGTCCGGCGGCCGGCTGGTCGTCCGGCCCGCGCCCCATGCCTCCCTGGTGGCGGAGCGCAACGTCGTCGCCGGCAACGTGCTGCTCTACGGCGCCACCGCCGGCGAGGTGTTCGTCCGAGGGCTGGTGGGCGAGCGGTTCGCGGTCCGCAACTCCGGCGCCACGGCGGTGGTGGAGGGCGTCGGCGACCACGGCTGCGAGTACATGACGGGCGGGACCGTCGTGATCCTCGGCCCGACCGGCCGCAACGTCGCGGCCGGCATGTCGGGCGGCACGGCCTACGTGCTCGACCTGAACCAGGCTCGGGTCAATGCCGAGATGGTCGACCTCGAGGAGCTCGACGAGGAGGACGTCGACCTGCTGCACCACCTGGTCGGCCGGCACACCGAGCTCACCCGCTCGGCCGTGGGGGCAGCGCTGCTCGACGACTGGCGCACGGCCTCCCGGCGCTTCACCAAGGTGATGCCGCGCGACTACAAGAACGTGCTGCTGGCGCGGGCCGGGGCACTGGAGGCCGGCTTCGACCACGACAGCCCGGAGACCCTCACCGCGATCATGGAGGCATCCCGTGGCTGACCCGAAGGGGTTCCTCACCACGCCGCGGCGCGAGCTGCCCACCCGGCGACCGGTCGACGTACGGATCCTGGACTGGCGCGAGGTCTACGAGGACCAGGACAACGAGCCAGCTCGCGGTGTCCTCACGAAGCAGGCAGGGCGGTGCATGGACTGCGGCATCCCGTTCTGCCACGACGGCTGTCCGCTGGGCAACCTGATCCCCGAGTGGAACGACCTGGTCCGCCGCGACGACTGGCGGCCCGCCATCGAGCGGCTGCACGCGACCAACAACTTCCCGGAGTTCACCGGGCGGCTCTGCCCCGCGCCGTGCGAGGGCGCTTGCGTCCTGGGCATCAACGCCGACCCGGTGACCATCAAGCAGGTCGAGGTGTCCATCATCGACCGGGCCTGGGAGCAGGGCTGGGTCGCGCCGCAGCCGCCCGAGCGGCTGACCGGCACCACAGTCGCCGTCGTCGGCTCCGGTCCCGCCGGCCTCGCCACCGCGCAGCAGCTGACCCGGGCCGGGCACACCGTGGTGGTCCTCGAACGGTCTGATGCGATCGGCGGGCTGCTGCGCTACGGCATCCCCGAGTTCAAGATGGAGAAGCGCCACCTGGACCGCCGGCTGGCCCAGATGGAGGCCGAGGGCACCCGGTTCAAGACCGGCGTGGACGTCGGGGCGGACGTCGACGCCGCGGCGCTGCGCGCGCGCTACGACGCGGTGGTGCTCGCGATCGGTGCGACCGCCGCGCGGGACCTGCCCGTGCCGGGGCGGGAGCTCGACGGGGTGCTGCAGGCGATGGAGTACCTGCCGCACGCCAACCGGGCAGCCCTCGAGCCGTCGTACGACGTGGCGGTCTCTGCCCGGGGCAAGCACGTCGTGATCATCGGCGGCGGCGACACCGGTGCCGACTGCCTGGGCACCGCGCATCGCCAGGGCGCCGCGTCGGTGACCCAGCTGGAGATCATGCCGCGGCCCGCCGACGAGCGGCCGGTGACGAACCCGTGGCCCACCTGGCCGCTGGTCTACCGGACGTCCAGCGCCCACGAGGAGGGCGGCGAACGGGTGTACGCCGTGAGCACCAGCCGCCTGCTCGGCGACGAGCACGGTCGGGTGCGGTCGCTGGAGCTGGTCGAGGTGACGATGGCGAACGGGGGGTTCGCGCCGGTCGAGGGCACGGCCCGGGAGATCCCGGCCGAGCTGGTGCTGCTGGCCATGGGCTTCACCGGCCCGCAGCAGCCCGGGCTGGTGGAGCAGCTCGGGGTCGAGCTGGACGCTCGCGGCAACGTGGCGCGCGACGCCAGCTTCATGTCGACCGTTCCCGGCGTGTTCGTGGCCGGTGACGCCGGGCGCGGCCAGTCGCTGATCGTCTGGGCGATCGCGGAGGGCCGGGCCGCTGCGGCGGGGGTGGACGCATGGCTGACGGGCGGCGCGTCGCTGCTGCCGCGACCCATCGATCCGACGGCCCGACCGCTGGCGGTCTGACCGCGCGCGCATAGGCTCGGCTCCGTGCGCCGCGCCAAGATCGTCTGCACCCTCGGACCCGCCACGTCGACCGAGAGCCAGGTCAGCGCACTGGTCGACGCCGGCATGGACGTGGCGCGGCTGAACCTCAGCCACGGCGAGCGCGCCGACCACGAGCGGGTGTACCGGCTGGTCCGCGAGGCATCGGACCGCAGCCGGCGGGCCATCGCCGTGCTCGTCGACCTGCAGGGCCCGAAGATCCGCGTCGGGACGTTCGCCGACGGGCCGGTGCGGCTCGAAGCCGGCGCCGACTTCACGATCACCACGGAGGACGTGCCCGGCGACGAACGGCAGGTGTCCACGACGTACGACGGGCTGCCTGGTGACGTCGCGCCCGGCGACCGGCTGCTCATCGACGACGGGAACGTCGCGCTGGAGTGTGTCCGGGTCGACGGCGCCCGGGTGGAGACCCGGGTAACCGTCGGCGGACGGGTCTCGAACCACAAGGGCATCAACCTGCCGGGCGTCGCGGTGAGCGTGCCGGCCATGTCGGAGAAGGACATCGAGGACCTGCGGTGGGCGCTGCACCTGCAGGCCGACCTGGTCGCCCTCTCGTTCGTCCGCAGCGCCGAGGACGTCACAGCCGTTCGCACCGTCATGGACGAGGAGGGCGTGCACCTCCCGGTCCTCGCGAAGATCGAGAAACCGCAGGCGGTCGACCACCTGGGCGAGATCGTGGACGCCTTCGACGGTGTCATGGTCGCGCGCGGCGACCTCGGCGTGGAGCTCCCGCTCGAGGACGTGCCGCTGGTGCAGACCCGGGCGATTACGTTGGCCAGGCGGGCCGCGAAGCCGGTGATCGTCGCGACCCAGATGCTCGAGTCGATGATCGAGTCGTCCCGGCCGACCCGCGCCGAGGCCTCCGACGTGGCCAACGCCGTTCTCGACGGCGCCGACGCGCTGATGCTCTCCGGGGAGACCAGCGTCGGCAAGCACCCCGTCGCCGCGGTCGAGACGATGGCCCGGATCATCGCCAAGATGGAGGACAACGCGCTCTCGGCCATCCCGCCGCTCGGCGGGCGACCGCGGTCCAAGGGCGGCGCGATCACCATGGCGGCCGCCGAGGTCGGCGAGCTGCTGGGTGCCAGGTTCCTCGTCGCGTTCACCCAGAGCGGGGACTCGGCACGGCGGATGGCCCGGCTACGGTCTCCGATCCCGCTGCTCGCCTTCACCCCGGAGCAGGCGGTCCGCAGCCAGCTGTCGCTGGTGTGGGGCGTCGAGACGTTCCTCACGCCGTTCGTCAAGCACACCGACGACATGGTCCGCCAGGTCGACCAGGCCCTGCTCGGTGAGGATCGGGTGCGCCGCGGCGACCTCGTCGTCATCGTCGCCGGCAGCCCGCCGGGCATTGCCGGCTCGACCAACGCGCTGCGCGTGCACCGCGTGGGGGACGCGGCGTCCGCGGTGGCCGACGGCTACCGCGACTGAGCGCACCGTCCCCGTCGGCGCGCCGGCTCAGCTCACCAGCGCGGAGGCCGCCCAGAGGGCGACCATCATGACGCCGGCGACGAGCTCGATGAGCATGCCGATGCCGACCCCGACCAGCACCGCGCGCGTCGAGCGCCACGCCGCCGGGCCGCTCCCGAGCCGGTTCAGCTCCGCGAGGTAGAGCGCGCCGACCCCGCCCACCGCGACGCCGACGACCGGGATCACGAAGAAGCCGACGACCGCCCCGACGACGCCCAGCGCGAGGGTGCTGCGCGGGGCGCCGGACGTTGTCGCC
>JBOGDX010000112.1:0-8065 GCA_050743225.1 Actinomycetes bacterium
CCGACTGGCGGCACTACGCCGTGCAGGTCCGTGCCGTGCTGGCCGAGCACCCGGCGTACGACGTGGTCGTCGAGGTGCCCTGGCGGGCCCGCACCTGCTTCGAGGCCCGAGGACTGGCGGCGGGCCAGCCCGCCCACGACGTGGTGGCCGTGACCCGGACCGGATGCGCTAGCGCGTCGGCGGCTGGTGCAGGCCGAACGACGAGCCCTGGTCGTCGCGGCACAGCTTGAACCGGCCGAACCGCGCGACTGTGTCCTCTCCGTCCCCGACGTCCCCGCCGTCCGACTCGTCGACGGTCCCCCCGAGCTCGCGGACACGCTCGAGCGCCCCGTCCATGTCGTCGACCCGGAAGAAGAGGTAGGGAGCCGCGCCGGGGTCGCCGCCGTGAATCCCGCCCGGCACGTTCGGCGTGCCGATCGTGAACCCCTCTCCGGACGGTCCGGGTTCGAGGCGCCACCCGAACAGCCCCTCGTAGAAGACGCGAGCCCGCCCAACGTCGTCCACGCCGAGCTCGAAGAACGACACCTCGCCGGCCACAGCCCTCTCCCTCGTTCGTCAGGCGAACGCTACGTTCCCACCGGCCGCAGGGGGGCGTCTACCGCCGGGCGATCGTGTAACCGCCGGCCAGCACCGACACCGGGACCACCGATGCCGTGACCACGGTCCTCGACCGCAGCCGGCCGGCACCGTCGTAGACTTCCACGGTTGCCGGGCCCGCACCGGGCACCTGGACCGTGGTGCGCTGGGCGGTGCCGGCCGCGCTGCGCAAGAGTGCCGTGCCGTGACCGTCGCCGCCGAGGACGTAGCGCGACACCAACGGCTCGAGCATCACCGAGTCGAGCAGCGCCCGGTCGTCGCCGTCGGCCCTGGTCGTCGCCTCGAGCGCGCCCGGGCCCGCACCCAGCTCGGACTGCAGGGTTGTCGGGAGCAACGCTCCCGGAGCGGGGGAGTCACCCTGGCGCCCCACCGCTCCGGACTCGACCGAGCCGAGGGTGCGACCGCCGGACCGGAACGTGGTGACCGCGCTGCTGCCCGGACGGAGGTCGACCACCGGGAGGACGAGACATCTCGGGCCCTTCGGGACGCTGAACGAGGCACGACCGCCGTCACCGAGGGCGGCGTAGCCGGTCCCGCCGTACAGCGACTCGCCGGTCCACAAGGCATCCGGGGCGACGGCCGTCGCGTCACCGGAGAGCCTCGCCGCCTCCGCCTGCACCGTCGTCGTGCCCACTCGCTGCTCGACTGCCGCGGTGCGGGCGAGCTCGGCGACATCGGGGTTGGCATCCAGCGCCAGCATGGACAGCAGGCCGTGGATCGTCGACTCGGCGCCGGAGTTGCGGTTCACCGTGCCGTCGCCGGCGATGCCGTCGACTGTTCGCCCGGTCGCCGGGTCGTAGGCCGGGGCACCGGCGGCGTTCGCTCCGAAGTACCACGCCGCGAACATGCCGGCCAGCCGCCGGGCCCCCGACTGCCCGGTCGCTTCGGCCGTGGCGAGCAGCGACTGCACCCGGGAGTCGACGCCGTAGGCGATCTGCGACGTGTCGAGCCGGGTCGGCAGCCGGCCGTTGTCGGGTCCCCCGGAGGTCAACAGCCACGGGTCGAAGACGTTCGAGTCGGTCGATGCCGCGTTGACCAGGCCGTCGTCCCCGAGAGCCTGCGAGGCACGGGCTAGCGCGGCGGGCATCTGCGAACCCCACCCGTGCCACACCGAGCGGGACAGCACCCACGGCCGGATCGCGCCGAACATCCAGGTGCGGGCGTCGCCGGCGGAGAGCTCCTCGATGCCCGCAGCGAACCGGGCCAGCGCGGTGCGGGCCGACGCCGGCCCACCGGCGTCGACGTATGCCGAGAGCCCGAGCACGGCCTCGGCGGTCGCGTCCGCGCCGTCGACGACGAGCCAGGCCGGAGCCCGCTCGCCGTCGATGTCCAGCCACTCGCCGTACCGGTCGAGCACCTGCCGGTCGAGGGCGTCGATCGCCAGATCGAGCCGGTCGCGAAGGAAGCCGGCGAACGCCGGGTCCCGGTCGCGGAACGCGGCGTAGCCTTCGCCGAGCGCCCACACGGTGCGCGCCAGCCAGTAGGACGCGTCGCTGTCGGACGGGTCGGGCTGCTCGACCGGTTCGGCGCTCGGGTTCAGCGTGCCGTCGGGCTGCATCCAGAGCACGACGTTCCCGGCATCGGGACCGGACGCGGTCTGCAGGTAGGTCAGCCCGCGCAGCATCTCGTAGGCCTGGTCCCGGCTGCTGGCCTTGCCGGTGGCCTGCCAGTGCCGGAGGTAGACGACGGCGGCCCGGGAGATGTCGTCGGCGTTGAACGCACCCTGCCCCCAGGTGTCCGTGGCGGGGTCATAGGTCCCGCCACCGACGTGCCGGAAGGTGCCGTCGGAGCCGGGCTCGGCGTAGGTCCACAGGACGCCGACGCCCGGTTCCTCGGCCAGCCGGTACGTGGTGTGACGGGCCTGCGCCGGCGGCTGGACCGTGACGGTGAGCCAGTCGAGGTGGTCCAGGTTGGCGAGTGGCTTCGTCGCGACGGCGCCCGTGCCGGCCGGTACCAGGACCCCGGCAAGGACGACGACACAGACGACGACGCCGACGATCAGCGAGGCGGCCGCAGTTGCCGCACGGCGAACGAACATGGTCTGCTCCTCAGGGGTTCATGTACGGGCGAGGCGGGCCACGCCGATCTTGGCGTCGGCCATGCCGTAGAAGACGTAGTGCTCGCCGCCGACCTCTTCGATGGCGGTCGGGAACACGACGTTGGGGACGGTGCCGGTGCGTTCGTCATCCGTCTCCGGGACGAGGATGGGTTCGCCCGTGCGGGCCAACACCCGGGACGGGTCGGCGGGATCGAGCAGCATCGCGCCGGCGGCGTACTCGACCTTCTGGCTGGTGGGGTCCCACGCGTCGGGCACCTCTCCGGTGACGCCGTGGTGGATGAGCAGCCAGCCCTCGTCGACCCGCAGCGGCGGTGGACCGGCGCCGATCTTGAGCTCCTCGTAGGCAAAGGCCGACAGGGCGACGCAGCGGTGGTCCTGCGGGCGGACCAGGGCGCGCATTTCCTGGTGCACCAGGTCGACGGGCACGTAGGAGATCCAGATCCCGGGCCGCTCATCGGTGACGCCCGCCGGCAGGTGGACCGTCTCGCCAGGCCGCAGCCAGCCGAGGTCCCACATGGGGCGGTGCAGCATGGCGTAGGCCGGGCGCCCCAGGGGGTCGGGCACCGGCTCCGGGAAGAACACGGCGTCCTTGTTGGGGAACAGGCCTAGGTCGGTGCCCAGGTCAGGCTGGTAGGCGAACTGCACCGGCCCCAGCCGCCGCCACGTGACCAGGTCGTCGGACACGGCGAGTGCGAGCCGCGGTCCGAGCGGCCCGTAGGCGACGTAGGTCATCACGTGGACCGCGAGGCTCGGGACCCAGGTGGTCCGCGGGTCCTCGACGCCGGCATTGTTGGTGCCCCGCTCCCAGCTCTCGTCAGGGGCGAGGACGACGCCCCGGCGCCGCACACCGGTGGGGACGCCGTCCTCGAGCACGACCTCGGCCAGCCCGACCCGCGACACGTTGCCCTCGGCCACCAGTCGCGGCAGCAGATGCAATGTGCCGTCCGGAGTGCGGCCGCTTGCCGGGTTGAGTACGCCCATGGCTTCCAGGGGCTCCGCGGGGTCGGGCGTCATCACGACGCCGAGCCGGGTCAGTGTGTAGGGCACATCGGTGGAGATGCCGTCGGGCATCGGTGTCATCCCTTCACTCCCGACCCGATGTCCGACGCCTTGAAGTGCCTCTGGAAGGCGACGAACAGTGCGGCTGCGGGCGCAGCCAGGACGCAGGCGCCGGCGAGGATCGCGCCGTAGGGGTTCGCTGCCCTGCCGGCGACGTTGCTGATGTAGTTGGCCAGCGAGACGGCGAGCGGCTGCAGGTCGGCCTCCTTGGTGATGAGGAACGGCCAGAGGAACTCGTTCCACGGCCCGATGAACGTGAGCAGCACGGCGGTAAGCAGCGCTGGCCGGACGAGCGGCAGCGCCACCGACCAGAGGATGCGCAGCTCTCCCGCGCCGTCGATGCGGGCTGCGGCAAAGAGGTCCTCCGGCAGCTGCAGGAAGAACTGCCGGAAGATGAAGACCGCGGTGGAGTTGATGGCAAAGGGCAGGATCATGCCCAGGTAGGAGTCGGCCAGCCCGTAGCTGCGCACAATCATCACGTAGAGCGGGATCATGAGCAGCTGGAACGGCACGACCTGCACCAGCAGCACCACCGCGAACAGCGTGCCGCCACCCCGGAAGTGCAGGCGCGCCAACGCGTAGCCGGTGAGGACGCCGAACACGACGGTGCCCAGGATGACGCCGCCGGTGAAGATGCCGGAGTTGACCAGCGACCGCAGCAGGTCGACGCGCTTGTTGATGTCGACGTAATTGTCCAGGGTGAACCCCCCGGTCGGGAAGGCGCCCGCCAACGACGTGTCCGGCTCGCTCTGCAGCGAGCCGATGAGCATGTAGTAGAAGGGGAACAGGAAGACCACTGCACCCAGGACGAGCACCACGACCCGCGGCCAGCTGCGGGACCCGGGCTGGCGGTCGGCGGTGCGGGGTGCGGGGTCAGGGGGGTCCTCGATGGTGGTGCCGGTCGGCGCGACCTGTGCCATCTCAGCCCCTTTCCAACAGACGCTTGTTGATCAGCGAGACGACCAGGACACCGACGATGAGGAGGATCCCGATCGCGGCGGCGACGTCGGGGTTCCCCTGCTCGATGCCGCGCTGGTACATCACGAATACCGGCGAGGTCGAGGCCCCGTTGGGCCCGCCCCCGTTCGTCAGCAGGTAGGGCTCGGTGAACAGGTTGGCGCCGGTGATCGTGGACAGGATGACGACGAGGGCCGTCGCCGGACGTACGCCGGGGATCGTGACGTTCCTCAGCGACTGGAACTTCCCGGCGCCGTCCATCGAGGCAGACTCGTAGAGCTCCTTGGGCACGCCCTGCAACGCCGCGAGATAGAGCAGGATGAAGAAGCCGAGCTGCTTCCAGGTGACAAACAGCGCGATGAGCGGCATCGCCAGCGTGCTGTTCACCAGCCACGACGGGTCGGGCGCCAGCGGACCGAGCAGCTGGTTGACCATCCCGTTGTTGCTGAACAGGAACAGCCAGACCGCGACCACGGCCACGCTGGCTGTTATGTAAGGGACGAAGTAGGAGACCCGCAGGAAGGTCCGCCCACGGATCGCCGCGTTGAGCGCGGTGGCGAGCAGCAACGACAGGACCACCGTGAGCGGGACGTTGATGACGAGGAAGACCAGGACGTTGCGGAACGCCCTACGTACCCCAGGGTCCGACAGTGCCGCGGTGTAGTTGTCGAGGCCGACGAAGGGACGGTCGACGGCCGCACCGGGGGCCGTGAAGAAGTAGTCGTGGAAGCTGATCCACACCGCCAAGCCC
This sequence comes from Actinomycetes bacterium, assembly GCA_050743225.1. GTDB lineage: Bacteria > Actinomycetota > Actinomycetes > JACCUZ01 > JACCUZ01 > JBOGDX01. The sequence continues at coordinate 5,424 of JBOGDX010000112.1, forward strand.
AGGGGGTAGGCGAAGACGACGGCGAGGAACACAGCGTACGGCGCCGCGAACGCGATGCCGAGCGGCTGACGACCCAGCAGGGTCGTCAGCACGCCGCGGCGGCGCCCTCGAGAGGCGGGCTCTCGCGAGCCCGGGGTCAGCGTTGCGGTGGACAAGGCCGTGCCCCGGTCAGGGCTGGCCGGCCAGCTCGTCGGCCTCGCCAGCGGCCTTGGAAAGCCCCTCCTCGACGGTGGTCTTGCCGAAGATCACCGACGATGTGTACGAGTCGCGGAACTTCTGCCAGATCTCGATGCTGTTGGCCACGTTCGGCACCTCGACGGTCCGGGCCGACTGCGCCGCGAACGCCGTGTAGTCGGGGTTGGCCTGGAAGTAGTCGGGGAACGCCGCCTCGACGTCCTGGCGCAGCGGCATCTGGCCGGTCTTGTCGAGCAGCGACCCATCCTGTTCCTTGCTGGTCGCGAACTTCAGGACCTCCCAGGCCGTGCCCTGCGCCTTGCACGACGAGTAGATCGCGACGTTCTTGGCGTCGGAGAAGGTGTAGGTCTCCTCCGGCGTGGTCCCAGCGGAGGTCGGGACAGGAGCCGCGCCCCACTTGACCTTCTCGCCGTAGACCGCGATGGCCCACGGGCCGACGATCGACATGGCCGCCTTGGAGTCGGCGAAGGAGTCGCCGTTGTACTTCTCCTTCTGCGCGTAGCCCTTGTCGTACATCGTCCTCCAGAAGTCCGCGACGGCCTCGCCCTCGGGCGAGTCGAACGTCGCCTTGTCGTCCTCGACGAGCTGCTTGCCGCCCGTCTCGGCGGCATAGAGCGGGTAGAAGTCGAACCACGACTGGAAGAACTCGCTGGTGGGAGCGGGCCAGATCGCCGCCTCGGCCGCACCGCTGGACACGATCTTCTCGCTGGTCGCGAGGAACTCGTCGTACGTCGACAGCGGCGGGTTCTCCGGGTCGATCCCGGCCTTCTTCAGCAGGTCCTTGTTGTAGAAGATCATGACGGGGTTGGACTTCCACGGGATCTGGTAGTACTTCCCGTCCGGCGACTTGTACTGCTCGGCGGCCTCGCCGGTGCGCTCCTCGACGTACTTCTTGCCGCCCGGGAAGCTGTCGAGCGGCACCAGCCCGCCCTGCTTCTGGAACTGCGGGACCGCCGCGGGCGACGTGTTGAACACGAGGCACGGCGCGTTCCCGGCGGTGATCGCTGCGCCGATCACCTCTTCGGAGGTCTTGCCCGCGGGGATCTCCTGTGCGGTGACCTTCTCCTTGGGGTTCTTCGCGTTCCAGGCGGCGACCATCTCCTTGCCCCAGGCGATCTCCTCCGGGTTGTTCGACAGCCAGATCTTGATGGGGCCCTTGTCGGCGGCGGTGTCCTCGCTGCCGCTGTCCCCACCACCGCAGGCCGCCGTCGTGGCGAGTGCGAGGGAGAGCAGTGCTGCTGCGGGAGCCTTCTTCTTCATGGGTGGGTCTCCGTTCTGGGGCGCATCGATGCCGGGCGCCGGCGTCCGGTCGTGGGGTGCGGGTCGGGCGGGGGAGCGGTGGAGGCTCGTACGACGAGCTCGGGCGGGGACAGATGGGGTTCCGGTGTGTCCCGGCCGTCGAGGAGGGCGAGCAGGCGCAGGGCCGCGGCCCTGCCCCAACCGATCGCGTCGGTGCGCACGGAGGTCAGCGGTGGCTGCAGGTGCGCGGCGACCTCGGTGTCGTCGAACCCGGTGATGGACAGATCGGCCGGTACGCCGATGCCGCAACCGATCGCGGTCGACATGCCGGCGATTGCCATCAGGTCGTTGGCGTAGACGATGGCCGTGGGGGGGTCGACCCGGTCGAGCAGCTCCTTGGTGGCCGCCGCACCGCCCGCGGCGGAGAAGTCAGCGACCACACACGGGCCTACGGGCAGCCCGGCGGAGCGCAACGCCCCAGCCCATGCCTCGCGCCGGGAAACGCCGTGGACGAGCCCGGCCGACCCGGCGACGTGCGCGATATGCGTGTGGCCGAGCTCGATCAGGTGATGGGTGGCCGCGGCGATGCCGGGCCGGTCGTCGACAGAAACCGCCGGGATGCGGCCCCAGGTGGGCCTCGGCGCGACGCACACCGCGGGAAGGCCGAGCCGGGTCAGCAGCGACGGCCGTGAGTCGTGGCTGCGCAGGTCGGTGAGGAACACGCCGTCAACGCGCCCGTCGGCGGCCAAGCGGCGATAGCTCTCGTGCTCGGCGCGCTCGTCGGTCACCACCTGCAGGACGAGTGCGTGGCCGTGCTCGGCAAGCACCGACTCGATCCCGGCGATGAAGGCGGGGAAGAACGGGTCGGCGCCGAGGGTCTCCGGTGTGCGGGCGACGACCAACCCGACGGCGAGCGACCGCGAGGAGGACAGAGCGCGGGCACGGTGGCTCGGGGTCCACCCCAGCTCGCTGGCAGCGCGCATGATGCGTTCGCGCGTCGCCGGCGCGATGCCGGGGCGGCCGTTGAGCGCGAAGGAGACAGCGCCCTTCGACACACCCGCGGCGCGGGCGACGTCAGAGATGGTGGGCCGACGACTCATGGCACTACTAATAAACCGGTTTAGTAGCCTATGTCAATATCGGGCGATTTCACCCCACTCCGGGCCCTGCTCAACCTGCCTGGCGGCTGCTCGCCGCCGATCGGCACA
>JBOGDX010000113.1:0-8024 GCA_050743225.1 Actinomycetes bacterium
GAGAAGAGCAGGGACAGGAGCACGATCGCCGCGAAGTCGGCCACGGTGGCCGCGACGATCGTCGTCTGGCCGACGTCACCCTCGGACCTCCGGGCGTCCTTGAGCACCGGCACGACCAGGCCGAGCGACGTCGCGGACAGGGCGATGACGACGAGAACCGGGCTGCTCACCCACCCGGCGGCGTCGAGCCCGAAGCCGATCGGCACGCCCAGCACCAGCGTCGCCAGGTAGCCCAGCAGCGCGACCCGCAACAGCCGTCCGCGCAGCTGGCGGGCGTCGATCTCCAGACCGGACAGGAACAGCAGGAACGCCAGGCCGATCAGGGCGAGAACCTGCACCGGCAGGTCGGCCTCGATGACTCCCAGCACGGATGGGCCGAGCACCACGCCCGCCACGATCTCGAGCACCACGGCGGGCACCCGCAGCCTCGGCAGGAAGCCCAGCACGAGGGGTGCCAGTGCCCCGACCAGGCTGACCAGGAAGAGGTTGTCGAACGACACGTCGGGCATCTGTGACTCCGCAGAATGTTGGTGGTCGGGCGCGACTACAGCCCGTACTGCTCGAGCAGGCGCAGCCAGACCTCGCTGACAGTCGGGAAGGACGGCACGGCATGCCAGAGGTCGTCGAGAGCGACCTCGCCGGCGACCGCGACCGTGGCCGAGTGCAGCAGCTCCTGGACTCCGGGGCCCGTGAAGGTGGCTCCCACGACGACGCCCCGCGATTGGTCGACGACAAGGAAGCTGGTTCCCTGCACGCCGTTGCCCGCCGTGTAGGCGCCCGCGACGTCGCCGGTGCCGGACCGGACCGCCCGCACGTCGAGGCCCCGCTCCCGCGCCTCGGCCTCCGTCAGGCCGACCGCGCACACCTGCGGGTCGGTGAACGTCACCCGCGGCACGGCCGCGCGGCTCGCCCGGTCCCGGACGTCCTTGCCGAGGATGACGTCGGCCGCGATCCGTGCCTGGTACTTGCCCATGTGGGTCAGCGGCGCAAGGCCGTTGCAGTCCCCGACGGCGTAGAGCCAGCCGCCGGCAACCCCCGTCGCACGAAGCCGGTCGTCCACCTCGACGACCCGGCCGGGCACGAGACCGACGGTGTCCAGCCCGAGCTCGGCGGTCATGACCCGGCGGCCGGCCGCGACGAGGATCTCGTCGGCCACGATGTCATCCGTCACGTCGCCCGGCCCGCGCAGCCGCATCGTGACCGGACCGGCCGGCCGCTCCCGACGTACGTCCTCGACCCGGGCCCCTACGTGCACCGTGACGCCCTCGGCCACCAGCGCCCGGGCCACCTCCTCACCCGCGAACGGCTCCTCCCGGGCGAGCAGCCGCGGCGCGACCTCGACGACCGTGACCTCGGCAGTGCCCAGCCGCCGGAACGCCTGCGCCAGCTCGACGCCGACCGCACCGCCGCCGAGCACCAGCAGCCGCCGGGGAACCGCCTTGGCCGCCGTCGCGTCCCGGTTGTCCCAGGCGCCCACTCCGGCCAGCCCCGGCACGGGAGGAAGGGCGGAGGTGGTGCCGGTCGCGAGCACGACCGCGCGGCGCGCGGCCAGCCGGCGCATGACGACATCACCACTCCAGACGGCCAGGGTCCGGTCGCCGTCGATCCGGCCGGACCCGCGGACCAGCTCGATGCCGTGCTGCTCCAGCCAGGGGAGCTGGCCGGCGTCGTCCCAGCCGCTGGTCATGTAGTCGCGCCGCGCGAGCGCGGCGGTCACGTCCAGCTGGCCGATGACGGCCTCGGCGGCGCCCGGCACCCGCCGTGCGGCAGCGAGGACGTCACCTGGTCGGATCAGCGTCTTGCTCGGCACGCAGCCCCAGTAGGAGCACTCCCCGCCGACCAGCTCGCGCTCCACCAGCGCGACGCTCAGCCCGCCGTCCGCACAGCGGCCGGCGACGGTCTCGCCCGCTGGCCCGCCGCCGACGACCACCACGTCGAACTCGTCCATCCGCACGGTCCTTGCTCTAGAACCCGGCCGCCGGCCAGGGCTTTCCGGAGTAGCGCTGGATCGCCGGGCCGGGGACCGGCGCCACGCGACCGAACAGGCCCGGCCCCGCGTCGAGCACGTCGGCGTGGGCGATGCGGGCGAACGGGTCGTCCCGCAGCGACCGGCCGTCGCGTCGGACGGTCACCGCACCGGCGAAGTGCGACGAGTCGCGCACCAGGGTGCTCACGGCGTCCGGGGGCGGCCCGGCGAGCACGCGGCGCAGCGCGCCGGACACCGCGGGGTCGTCGAACAGCGGGGCGCGGCCCCGCGGCACCAGGACGAGCGAGACCGCTGCCGGCTCGCCTTCGGTGTCGACGATCCGCGCGTCGGCCCGCACCGCAGTCGGCGTCGGCTTGCGCCCGGCCGGCCAGGCGGCCAGGTGACCCGCCGGGGCGCCGTCGACGCGGACCTCGGCCGCGGCCCACGCATCGTTCGGCCGGTCGGCGACCCGGTCGAGCCAGCACCACGCGGTTCCCGACCTCACCGGGGGACCTCCCAGTCCGGCCGCAGCGACCGGGTCACCGACCGCAGGTCCTGGCGGAGGTCCTCCAGCGTCGGGCGGCCCCAGAACCAGTAGCCGTTGTACGACGAGTGGATGGCCAGGTCGGGGTTCAGCACGAACGTGGTCGGCACGTACGGCCGGTACACCGTGTCCGTGGTCTCGCGCAGCCCCAGCTCGTCGACGTACCGGCGGGCGCTGTCCGACAGGAACGTCCAGCGAGCCCCGAGGCCGGCGCGGAACGCCGACAGCGCCACCGGCTCGTCGATGCTCACCGCCACGAGCCGGGTGTATGCCACCTCCATCTCGTCCTGCAGGTGCACCAGACCACGGAAGAACGCCTGCTCCTTTGGGCACCACCAGCCGCGGAAGAACACCAGCACGAGGGGGTCGCCCTCCGCCAGCTCGCTGAGGCGCCTTGCGACGCTGTTGTGGTCGGGCAGCGCGAGGTCGGGGAACGTCGTTCCGACCCTCAGCTGCGGGCGGGTCATGCCGGTGGTGGTCATCGCAGGGTCGCCGCAGCGATCGGGACGGCGAAGGCCCGGCACCACACCAGGAGTGTCACCGGCCGCTCCGGCCGGAAGTCCTCAGGCAGGTCGTAGTTCTGACTGCCCCGGTTGCCGCGGAGCTTGTCGAGGTGCCGGCCGCCGTCCGGATGCCCGCGGTTCGCTCCGGGCACCAGGTGCACCTGGTAGTCCGGGCCCGGCTCGATGTCGATGTCCCTCAACCGCACGACGTACGAGCCGTCGGCGCGGCTTAGGAGCAGGACGTCCCCCGCGGCGCGGTGGTCGATGCCGTGCAGCTGCGCGCCGGCGACGACGGCCGCGGACGGTGACGCCTCCTCGACGGTCACCTGGCGGAAGGCCGGAAGCACGGTGAGCACGAACGCGACGAGGACCGGGACAGCCTGCACGATGACGGTCGTCGCCGGTTGGCGACCCAGCCGGGGGAGCAGCCACCCGGCTCCCAGGACCAGCAGGCCGATGACGAGGGTGAAGCCGACCGCCTGCGGGCTGCCGAGCATCGAGCGGGCCACGCCGGGCCTCCAGGCGAGGAAGGCCGCACCGCCGACCCCGGCAAGAGCGGGCACCACGAGCCCGTACGCCGGGACCGGAACCGTGACGGGTCCGACTCGGGAGATGGCCGGCGTGCGATCGGTCTGCAGCGACATGTGGAGGAGTCACCCCACGCGGCGCGGCGTTACGTAACGCCTGGCCCGCACAGGTGACTGATCCTTGTCACCCGACGGACCGGAGGCCACGCATGTCCACGACCCCCATCGCCGACCACGCCATGCTCTCGGACCGGCACTCGGCCGCACTGGTGACCCGCGCCGGGTCGGTGGATTGGCTGGCCTTTCCTCGCTTCGACAGCCCGTCGGTGTTCGGCCGGCTTCTGGGTGCCGACGCCGGTCACTGGCAGGTCCAGCCCGCGGGGGGATGGGAGAGCAGTCGCCGGTACCTAGACCGAACGCTCGTCCTGGAGACCACGTTCAAGACCCCGACGGGGACGCTGGTGCTGACCGACGCCATGGCGCTCGGCCCGGACAACGGAGGGCACCGGTTGGGAACTGATGTGCCGCACCTGCTCGTCCGCCGCCTCGAGTGCACGGCCGGCGAGGTGCAGGTCGAGGTCGACTACCGCCCGCGCCCGGAGTACGGACTGGTCGTCCCGTTGCTGTCGCCCGTCGCCGGGGGCGTCACCTCGCGGGGTGGCGCCGAGTGGCTGGTCCTCACGACGCCGTTCGACATCTCGGTCGAGTCGGCCCGGGGGCTGGGACGCACGACGCTGAGCGCGGGAGACCGCTGCCACCTTGCGGTGCACCGCTCCACCCTCGAAGAGACGCCGGCGCGCGTCTGGGCGCAGGACGAGCTGGCGGCCGTCCTCGACGCAACGGTGGAGGCGTGGCGCTCCTGGTCGGGGCTGCACCAGACCTATGACGGGCCGTGGTCCGACCTCGTCCATCACAGCGGTCGCGTCCTGCAGGGCTTGTCGTTCCAGCCCAGCGGCGCGATCGTCGCTGCGGCGACGACCTCGCTGCCCGAGGGGATCGGCGGCGAGCGCAACTGGGACTACCGGTTCTCCTGGGTCCGCGACTCGAGCTTCACCATGGAGGCGCTCTGGGTCGCGGCGTGTCCCGACGAGGCTGTCGACTTCTTCGCGTTCATGGCGACCGCGGCGGCGTCGTCGATCGGTCCCGACACGGGCCTGCAGATCATGTTCGGCATCGGCGGCGAGCACGACCTCACGGAGCGGTCGCTGCCGCACCTCGAGGGTTGGCGGGACAGCCGCCCGGTGCGGGTCGGCAACGAGGCGTGGGCGCAGCGGCAGATCGACGTCTACGGCGAGCTGCTGGGCGCTGCCCACCGACTTGCCGACCAGCTGTCCACTCTCGACGCCGACACGAAGCGATTTCTCGTCGCCTGCGCCGAGACCGCGGCCGCTCACTGGGTCGAGAAGGACCAGGGGATCTGGGAGGTGCGCGGCGACCCGCAGCACTTCCTCTACTCGAAGGTGATGTGCTGGGTGGCACTCGACCGGGCCATCACGATGGCCGACCTGATCGGCGCGAGCGACAGGGTCGACGGGTGGAAGAACGTCCGCGAGGAGATCTTCGAGACTGTCGTCAGGGACGGGTGGAGCGAGTCGGCCCGGGCGTTCACGCAGTACGTCGGGTCGGATGCGCTGGACGCGTCCAACCTAATGATGCCGATCGTCGGGTTCCTACCGGCCGACGACCCGCGCGTGCTCGCGACCATCGACGCGATCGAGGCCCGCCTCACCGACGGGCGCGGGCTCGTCTACCGGTACCGGACCGAGGAAGGTGTCGACGGCCTGGCCGGCGACGAGGCGACGTTCCTGCTCTGCACGTTCTGGCTCGCCCAGGCATTGGCCATGTCCGACCAGGTAGAGCGCGCAGAGGCGGTCTTCGGACGGGCGATCGCGTTCGTCAACGACGTCGGCCTGCTCGCCGAGGAGGTGGACGCCGAGAGCGGCGAGCTGCTGGGGAACTTCCCGCAGGCGTTCAGCCACATCGGCCTGGTCAACGCTGCCTGGGCGATCTCCGAAGCGCGGGGTCGAGCCATCGCATGAGCCGGAAGGGCGAGCCCGGCCCGTCGATGGACTGCGAGCAGCTCGTGGAGCTGGTCACGGACTACCTGGAGGGCGCGCTGCCGTCCAGCCTGCGGTCCGAGGTCGAGGCGCACCTTGCGCTCTGCCCGGGGTGCGGGGTCTACCTCGACCAGATGCGACGCACGATCGACGAGCTCGGCGCCGTTCCGGTGGACTCCTTGAGTCCGCCGGCCAGGGCGGCCCTGATGGCCGCGTTCCGCAGCTACCGCCCGGGCGGAGCGCCGACCTCATAGCGGGGTCAGTTGTCCAGTTCGCGGGAGGTCTGGGTCACCGCGGCTGAGGGACGACTCGCAGGTACGGCTTGAGCGCCGTCCAGCCGTCGGGGAAGCGCTGCCGCGCCTCCTCGTCGTCGACCGCGGGAACGATGATGACGTCCTCTCCCTGCTGCCAGTTGGCCGGGGTCGAGACCTTGTACGTCGCGGTCAGCTGGAGGGAGTCGACCACGCGCAGGACCTCGTCGAAGTTCCGCCCGGTGCTCATCGGATAGGTGATGGTCAGCTTGACCTTCTTGTCGGGGCCGATGACGAAGACCGACCGCACGGTCGCGGTGTCGTCCGCGTTCGGGTGGATCATCCCGTAGAGGCTGGACACGGCTCGGTCCGCGTCGGCGACCATCGGGAAGTTCGGGGCGTGACCCTGGGTCTCCTGGATGTCCCGGCTCCAGCGCTGGTGCGCGTCGAGCGGGTCGACGCTAAGGCCCATCACCTTCACGTCCCGCCGGTCGAACTCGTGCTTGATCCGCGCGACCTCGCCGAGCTCCGTCGTGCAGACGGGTGTGAAGTCCTTCGGGTGTGAGAACAGCACGCCCCAGCTCGTCCCGAGCCACTCGTGGAAGCGGATCGGTCCCTCGGTCGTCTCGGCGCTGAAGTCCGGGGCCTCGTCGCCGAGCTGGAGCGGCCGTGCGGCTGTCGCAGTCGCCATTTCGGTCTCCTCTGTCGGTTGCGCCCGGGCGGCTCCCGGTGCGACCTTGAACCTGTCAGGCGGGGGTTCCGGACCGGTGGTAAGCCGGTAGAGAGGCACCTGGCGCAGGGACAGCCCGTGGCCATGGAGTTCGGCATCCTCGGCCCGTTGCAGGTGCTCCGCGACGGGGAACCGCTGGTGCTCGGCGGACCTCGCCAGCGCGCCGTCCTCGCCCGACTGCTCCTCGAGCCGGGGCGGGTCGTTCCCGCCGGTGTGTTGATCGAGGACGTGTGGAGCGGTGACCCGCCCATGACGGCGTCCAAGACGCTCCAGAAGTACGTGTCGCAGCTGCGGAGGACCTTGGGCGCCGGTGTCGTGCGGACGTCGGGCGGGGGCTACGCGGTCGATGTCGACAGCGGTTCGATCGACGCAGCCCGCTTCGAGCAGCTGTTGGGCGACGGGAAGCACGAGGACGCGCTCGCACTCTGGCGGGGTGAGGCGCTCGCCGACCTGCCCGACACGTTCTTCGCCCTGACCGAGCGGTCGCGCCTCCAAGAGCTGCGGCTCGTCGCCGTCGAGCGAAGGCTTGGCTACGCGCTGGCCTCGGGTCGCCACGACGACGTTGTTCCCCGCCTGATGGAGCTCGCCGAGCGGTACCCGCTTCGCGAGCGGCTCTGCGGTCTGCTCATGACGGCGCTCTACCGGTCCGGGAGGCAGGTCGAGGCACTGCAGGCCCTCCGGCGCCATCGCCGCCACCTGGCCGAGGACGTCGGTCTCGACCCGGCTGACGAGCTGGTCGCGCTCGAGCAGGCCATCCTGCGGCACGATCCGAGCCTCAGCCCTCCAGGTCCGATGGGGGGCACGCCGGCCAGGACCGCCGGCAACCTGCGACTTCCGGCCTCGTCCTTCGTCGGGCGTGACGCCGAACGGCGGCGGATTGCGGACGCACTGCACCACAACAGGGTGATCACCCTGGTAGGACCAGGAGGTGTCGGCAAGACCCGCCTGGCCACGGAGGTCGCGGCCGAGGTCGCGGGCCGGTACGGCGGCGGCGTCTGGCTCGTCGACCTTTCCGTGCTGGCCGACCCGACCCTGATCGATCACCACGTCGTGGGAACGCTCGGCATCGCCGAACAGGGCGGTCAGGACGACGAGTCGACCGTCATCGCCGCGCTCGAGCACCGCGACCCGCTACTTCTCGTGCTCGACAGCTGCGAGCACCTGGTCGATCGGGCGGCGGCCCTTGTCGACCGCATCGTGCGGACCTGCCCGAATGTCCACGTGCTCGCAACGAGCCGGCGTCCGCTCGGTGTGGACGGGGAGCTCGTGCTCCCCACCGCTCCTCTGCCGGACCGCGACGCGTGCCGGCTCTTCTCCGATCGGGCGCGGCTCGCGGGGGCGAGCCGGGACGACGCGGTGGCGGCCGAGGTGGCCGGGATATGCCGGTCGCTCGACGGCTTGCCGCTCGCCCTGGAGCTGGCGGCTGCGAGGATGAAGGCCCTTTCC
>JBOGDX010000114.1:0-8004 GCA_050743225.1 Actinomycetes bacterium
CAATTTTCAGTGGCGGTTTTGTGGTGGCCAGGGGCGGGGTCGAACCGCCGACCTTCCGATTTTCAGTCGGACGCTCGTACCAACTGAGCTACCTGGCCCGGGGACCGACCAAGATGCGGCCGGCCTGGCGCGGTCCTGACGGGATTTGAACCCGCGGCCTCCACCTTGACAGGGTGGCGAGCACTCCAAACTGCTCCACAGGACCTTGCTCCTTGCGGTGCCCCCAACGGGATTCGAACCCGTGCTACCGCCTTGAAAGGGCGGCGTCCTGGGCCACTAGACGATGAGGGCGGTGGGCCCACGGCGTCCTAGCCGTCGGGGACCCGGAAAGCATAGGGGACGCCGCCGGTCGGCGCCAAAGGCACCGTCGAGTCCCCGCGATGCGGCGACTCACCGCGCCTGCGCGGTCGGTGACACCCCCGTCGGCGACGGCGTCACCCCCGTCGGCGAGGGGGTCGGCCGGTCCTCGGGTGGGAACTGCTCGGCGTAGATCCGGCGCTCGATCTTGGCCGACACCAGGCCCAGCCCGCCGAGGGTGATGTCGTCCCACGCCTGCAGCGAGCGCGTCTCCCGGTCGAAGTAGAGCACCGACGCGCGGACCGGTGTCGGCTTCTCCTTCTCAAGCCCACGCAGCCCGGACGCGCCGGTCGAGCCCTGGAAGAAGCTGAGGGACCCGCGGGGCAGCAGGTTCTGCTCGCGGCGGTGGTAGTGCCCGGACAGCACGAGGGGCGCCGTACCGTCGATCTCGGTCGCCGCCTCACCGTCGTGCACCACGGCGATGTCCACCGGCTCGCCCTCGGCCGCCGACTGCCGGGCGGTCGACGCGATCGCCAGCCCTACCTGTGACACGCTCGGCGGCGCCACCTCGTCACGGGTGTCCTTGTCCGGGGTGAACCGCGGGTCGCCCGCGCCGACGAAACGCAGGCCAGCAACCACTTCGGTCTGCCCGTCGAGCACGACGGCGTTCGGCTGTGCCGCCACCCCCGCCTGGGTGATGTTGGAGTCGTGGTTGCCCCTGACCCAGACGTAGGGGACCCCGAGCGTGCCGATCGGCTCGAGGTAGGCGTTCTCCGCCGCGGTGCCGTGGTCGCTGATGTCGCCCGCGTCGACGATGAGGTCGACGTTGAACTGCTGGCTGATGGAGCGGATGACGTCCCACGACGCGGGGTTGATGTGCAGGTCGGAGACGAACAGCACCCGGATCGTGGCGGGGTCCGGGCGGTAGGCCGGCAACGCCGACGTGACGTCGTAGAGCCGGGACACGTTGGTCACCAGCTTCGCCAGCTGCGCCTCGTACCGCTGGAAGTCGCGCACGATACTGCGCGCATCGCCGACAACGGTGGGTGCGCTGGCGAGCAGGCCGTGGAACTCGGGCTGGTTGATGGCCTTGGGGTTCCACGTGGCCGCCGCGACCCCGCCGCCGGCCAGCAGCACGGCGAGGCTGACGCCGCCGGAGGCCAGCACCAGCCGAAGCCGGCGCCGGAAGACCATCAGCCCGAGCAGCAAGGCGCCGATCACCCCGGCGACCAGCGACCGTAGGGCGACGGTGCGGACCGCTTCCGTCAGGTCCTCGGTCACCTGGTCGCCGAGACCGTTGACCGCCGCCGGGTTGCTGAAGATGCGCCGGGCGTCCGCGGCGTTGATGCGGGTGACCTCGGCGGTGAGCCGCCACGGCGCGGCGTGCGAGTCGACGACGAGCTCGCCCAGCGGCGGGATCGCCACCTCGCTGCCGCCGTGAACGCTCGGGCTCACCGACAGGCGGGTCTCCAGCGGCCCGACGGGCGCGTCGAGCCTGCCGCCCGCGAGCAGCCCGAGCCAGCAGCCGACGAGGCCGACGATGACGACCTCGACGCCGAGGCTGATCCGGCGCGCGCGGCTGCCCGGCGCCCCCCGCAGCCGTTCCCAGCGCGCGTTGAGCCGCTGCAGGAAGGGCGGGGACATGACTCCTGCCTACCCGATCAGGTGTCGCACGGAAGAATCGGCCCCGTGCTGGAGATGCCCACCGAGCGGTTCGAGGAGCTGGTCGCCGAGGCGCTGGACACCGTCCCGCCCGAGCTCGCGGCGCTGATGGACAACGTCGCCGTCTTCGTCGAGGACGAGCCACCGGCGGACGACCCGGACCTGCTCGGGTGGTACGAGGGGACGCCGCTGACCGAGCGCGACTGGTCCTACGGTGGCGTCCTCCCGGACCGGATCGTCATCTTCCGCGGGCCGACGTTGCGGATGTGCGAGGACGAGGACGAGGTCGTCGACGAGGTGCACGTCACCGTGGTCCACGAGATCGCCCACCACTTCGGGATCGACGACGAGAGGCTGCACGAGCTCGGCTACGACTGACTCAGCCGAGCGGGACGTGGCGGTCCGCGATGACGTCGCGCAGGTCGACCAGGGGGACCGGTGCGCCGGCCAGGTAGCCCTGGATGCTCTGGTAGCCCAGCCCCCGCAGCAGGTGCAGCTGGTCGACGGTCTCGACTCCGGCCGCCAGCGAGTGGCGGCCGGCTGCCCGCGCGGCGGTTGCGACCGCGGCGACCACCGCCGAGTCCTCCGGGTCGTCGAGGCACCCCGCGACGAAGGACCGGTCGACCTTCAGCGTGTCGACGGGCAGCCGGCGCAGGCCGGCGAGCGACGTGCCGCCGGTGCCGTAGTCGTCGATGGCCAGACCGACCCCGAGCCGTCGCAGCCGGTCGAGCTGGTCGGACAGGCCCGGCCCCGCCTCGGGCAGGTCGTGCTCGTGCAGCTCGAGGTAGAGCCCGCGGGCCTGCAGCCCCGCCCAGGTCAGCAGCATCGCGACGGAGTCGGCGAAGCCGGGCCGGGCCACCTCGCTCGCCCACACGTTCACGCTGACCCTCAGGTTCGGGTCGCGCCACGATGCGGCGTCGCGGACCGCGGCACGCAGCACCCAGTCCGACAGCGGCCGGGCCAGGTCGGACCCCTCGACCCGGGGGAGGAAGTCGTGCGGCAGCAGCATCCCGAGGCGGGGGTGCGGCCAGCGGATGAGGGCTTCCAGGCCGAGAAGATGACCGTCGACCCGGACCACCGGCTGGTAGTGCAGCTGGAGGTGGTTGGCCTGGATGGCATGGCGCAGGTCGGCGAGCAGGGCGGTGCCGTGAGCTCGGTCCTCGGCCAGCTGCGCGGCCACGGCCTCGTCGGCCATCAGGTAGGAGACGTCGGGCCGGCGCTTGGCCTGGAACATCGCGACATCGGCGAGGCGCATCAGCTCGTCTCCCGACTCGGCGCGCGGCCCGGCGACGGCGATGCCGATGCTCGCCTCGACCGCGACCTCCCGGCCGTGGACGTCGATGGGCCGTCGCACGTGGGTCAGGATGCGCTCCGCGAGCTGGACGATGTCGCCCTCGTCGGTCACGTCCTCGCAGACCACGACGAACTCGTCGCCGCCCAGCCGGGCCACGGTGTCGCTGGACCGGAGAGCGGCGTGGATGCCGCCCGCGACGTTGATGAGCACCTCGTCACCCGCGTCGTGGCCGAAGGTGTCGTTCACGTCCTTGAAACGGTCCAGGTCGATGAACAGCACCGCGACCGTGCTCGCGCTGCGGTGGGCCCGGGCGAGGGCGGTGTCGAGCCGGTCCCGCAGCAAGCGCCGATTGGGCAGGTTCGTCAGGCTGTCGTGCAGCGCGGCGTGCAGCAGCATCCGCTCGGTGTTCCGCCGGCTGGTCGCGTCGTCGAGGCAGACGAGCAGGGCGCCGGCGCCGGCCTCCGGGAGGGCGACAGCAGAGACCACCGCCCAGATGTCGTGTCCCCGTTCGTGGCGCAGCCGCCGCTCCCCGGTGCCGGCCCGGAATCGCCCGGCGTCGTCGGTGGCGGCCAGGTCGTGCAACGACGTGCCGACGAGGCTGGGCCGGGCGCGACCCAGGAAGGCCGCAAGAGCGGCGTTCGCCAGCAGCACCCGACCGGTCCCGTCGAGCACGGCCATCCCGACCGGGCTGCGCTCGAACACGGCGCCGAACGTCAGGCTGCGCACGGCCTCGGCGAACGCCGCCGGGCCGTCGTCGTGCCCCTTGTCCGTCAGGTGCCCTCCCCCACGCTGGAACCATGGTCCCCGTCACGCAGCGTGTCTGCACCTCGCCTCGCGGGCCGTCACCCCAACGCCCGGATTGTGACGGTAACCGCGACTTTCGTGACTCTCCGTAAGTGCGTTGATTCACGCTCTTTCGTACGTCGACCCGGCGCCGCGCGTCACACTGCCTCATGACCCGCCTCGACCACACCGACCGTTCGCACCGTCCCGCGGGCCGTCTCGGCATCGCCTGGCTGGCCCTCGGCCTCCCGGTGGGCGCCTTGATCGGCTGGCTGGCCCGGATCTCCGACCACGAGGGGGACCGCCGGTACGGCACGTTCCTGCTGGTCCTGGCGGCGCTGTCGGTAGTGCTCGGCGTGGCCCTCGTGCAGGCGTACCGACCCTGGCTCCGGGCGACATCGCTGGCCCTCAGCGGTGCATGGTTCGTGGCGGCCGGTGTCGCATTCGCCGTCGCCGACTTCGTCACGGACAAGCTGTGGGGCGGTGGCCTCACCGGTCTGGTGGCGGTGGTGACCGCTGCGCTGGCCCTCAGGATCCCGAGTCGGGACAAGGGTGAGCCTGTGGACAACTGAGGAGGCCGGACCGTCCCTGGTCTCTAGCGTCGTCTCGGTGAGCCAGATCGAGGTCGACCCCCAGCTGCTGCACCACACCGGCACCCGGCTGCGCGAGGCTGTCGCGGTCGCGACCGAGGTGCGCAGGTCGCGGGCCGCGTTGACCGGCTTCGCCGACGACGCCGGCCACCGGGCGGTGACCGAAGCCGTGCGCACCTTCGTCGACAGGTGGCACCACGGGCTCGGCTGCCTGACCGAGGATGCCGAGCGACTGGCAGGCATGCTCGCCGACTCCGGCCGGGTCTACCTGCAGGTGGAGTCGAGCATCCTGAGTGCTCTGGGCGGCCGGCGGTGACAGCCCCGGGCGGGCTGGCGCCCGCCGTCGCGTCCTTCTGCGCCGGAGACCTGACGGCTGAGGCGTTCCAGCGCGAGTTCGAGCGGGCGGAGCTGGCGGTTCAGCGGGTGCGGGGCGCCTCCGGTTCGCCGGCTGTCGCCGGTGTCGGGCCGCCGGGAGACGGCCACGTGGCGGTGTTCACGTCGCTGAGCGCCTTGGCGACGTACGCCGGGAAGTGTGACTGGGCCACCGCCTCCGGCGCCGACCTGTTCGAGCTCGTCCCGGAGGGCTACGGCATCGTCGTCGACCCGGGCGGGCCATGTACGGCCGTGCTGGCCGGGTCGGCGATACGCCGCGGTGTGCTGATCGCGCCGTCGGGGAACGCCCGGTGACCCCGGCGCTGGCGGTGGGTGCGCGAGCGACCGACCTCGTGCCCGGCTCGCCCGACCGGCTGGACGTCCTCGCCGCCCGGTGCCGGACGATGTCGGAGGGCCTGGGCGGAGCGGCCGCGCGGCTGCGTGCCGTCGACGCGGGCGAGTGGGTCGGCCCCGCGGGTGACGCGTTCCGAGCAGTCGTCGACGCCGAGCCGGACCGCTTCGACGACGCGGCCCGGGCGTTCGCCCTGACGGGGACCGCGGTTCGCTCCTACGCGGTCGTGCTGCGAGAGGCGCAGGAGGGTGCCCGGCGGGCGATCGGGCTGCACGAGGAAGCGGTGCGGCGGTCGGCGGCCTGGCAGGCAACCGAGCGTCGGTCGACGTACGACCCCGGCTCTGACCAGCGCCACCGGGCGGCGGTCCTGCTCGACGACGCCAGGCACTGCGTGCAGGACGCGGGGGACCGCGCCGCCCGCGCCATCGCGGCGGGCTGGGCCGACGCTCCCCGCGAGCCACGGTGGTGGGAGTCCGCTGGCCACTTCGTCGCCGAGGTCGGCCGCGGCGCGTTGGAGGCGACGACGGGGCTGGTCGACTTCGCGTGGACCGTCTCGCCGGTGCGGATGATGGTCGACCCCGAGGGCTGGGCCGGCGACATGACGGCGCTCGGCAACGGCCTGGCCTTCGGCGTCACCCACCCGGTCGAGCTGGGCAAGGCGCTGGTCGACTGGGACACCTGGCAAGAGTCACCGGGCCGGGCGATCGGCCACCTCGTCCCCGACCTGCTGCTCGCCCTGGGCACCGGCGGCTCGGGCGCCGTCGCCGCCCGAGGTGCCCGGGCGGCAGAGACGATGGGCGACCTCGGCGACCTCGCGACGACGTTCGGCCGGCTGGACCGGGCGGGGGAGTCCGGGCAGCGGCTGAGCTACCTGCAGCGGGCGCAGGCCCGGCTGGCCGGCCAGCGCGAGCTGCCCGAGCCCAACCTGCCCGCGTCGCCGGCCGGGGCGGCGGCGGCGTTCCAGGGCACTCCGCCGTACTCCGGGGTGGACCGTTGGTGGAACACGCAGCTGCGGGCCGGTGACGAGATCGCCAGTGGGAGCCTGGCCGGCCGCGACCTGCGGTTCAGCGGCTTCTCGGTGCCCCGGTCGGTGGCCGACGATGTCGGCACGGATGCGGCCCGGCTCTACGAGGGCGTGCAGGTGCAGCCGTGGCGCGGGACCTACCGGGACGAGCTGACGGTGCTGCGGGCGACCCGGGACGTCGACGTCGGGGTCGGCTACGCGCTGGCCGACCAGCAGTTCGGGCCTGGCGGTCTCCGGCAGGTGTTCGTGCCCGACCTCGACCGGCTGGTGCGCGACGGGGCGTTCGACGTTGCCGAGAGACGGGCCATGGACAACACGACGGCGCGCATCGGCGCGGAGGTGGCGGCGCGGTGACCGGCGACGACAGGATGTCCACCATGGACGACCGTCAGATCGACGACCGCGAGGTGATCGAGGCGGTGGACCGCCCGGGGGAGCCCGCGATGTCGCACTTCGCCCCGGTGATGCTGGCGTTGGTCGAGGCCGGCAACGAGGTGGTCTGGCGCAACGAGAACTTCGGGTTCATCCCCCAACCCCACGGGTGGACGGCCGAGCTGGCGTCGCCCATCGACTTCGACCTCGTCGAGCGGCGGTTCGTCCTGCCCGACACGGTGCGCCTGGACCGTGACGGCGACCGCATCTGGGACGACGCCAGCCAAGCCGTTGTCCTCGGCGGCGAGGCCGCGCGGCGCGCGCGCGAGGACCACGAGCGGCACCGCGCCTAGCGTACGAACTCAGAACAGCGGGCCCGTCGGGGCCGGCTGTCCCGCGCCGTGGTGGTCCCGCGAGTGCGGGATGTGGCGGTGC
This sequence comes from Actinomycetes bacterium, assembly GCA_050743225.1. Taxonomy (GTDB): domain Bacteria; phylum Actinomycetota; class Actinomycetes; order JACCUZ01; family JACCUZ01; genus JBOGDX01. The sequence continues at coordinate 7,182 of JBOGDX010000114.1, forward strand.
TCGCGGACCGGGCCCGGCACGGCGACGACCGGGCAGGTCGCGTGGGACAGGCAGTAGTGGCTGACCGACCCGGCGACGATCCGCCGGAGTCCGGTGTGTGCCTGTGTCCCGATCACGAGCAGGGCGGCGTTGTGGGACCGGGCCACCAGCACCTGCGCGGCCGGCCCGTGGACGATGTCGAGCGTCCCCGGTACGTCGGTCGTGCCGAGGACGGACTGGACCAGCCCGGTCGCGAGGTCACGGGCCTCGCTCTCCGTCGCCTCGCGCAGGTCGATGCTGGCTGACATCGCCTCCACCGCCGGAAGGTCCCACGTGTGCACGATGCGCAAGGTGGCTTCGCGGAGCCGGGCCTCGTCGGCCGCCCACTGCAGCGCCAGCCGGGCGCCGGGGGAGCCGTTGAGCCCGACCACGATCTCCTGGGCTGCCATGGCGGCCTGCTTTCATGAACCCACGGGGCTGAGGGGTACGCCCCTAATGTGCTCCCGGGTCAGGCCCGCGACAAGGACCACTGGGCGCGAAGCTGGGGTAGGAATGCGGCGTGGGACACGACCGGGATCTTGGCAGCCCCGCGACCCGATGTGCGGGCGACGTCGTGGTCGACTACCTCCGCCAGCAGGTGGGCGAGCTGCTGCGGCACGAGCCCCAGGTCAGGGCCGACGACGCCGAGGCCGTGCACGACATGCGGGTGGCGACCCGCAGGATGCGCACCACCCTGGCCGTGTTCCGCCCGCTGTTCGACCGCGCCCGCACCGATCCGGTGCGGGACGAGCTCTCCTGGCTCGCCGACGCCCTCGGGGCCGTGCGTGACCTCGACGTGCTGCAC
>JBOGDX010000115.1:0-7999 GCA_050743225.1 Actinomycetes bacterium
GGCTTCGGCACCGACATGGACTCGTCGTGGGGTGCCGTCCAGGCGAGGGTCGGCGTGTTCTCCCGGGTCTGTGCCTACGACCGGCTCGGTGTCGGGCAGAGCGGACGTCCGCCGGCGTCACAGGATTTTGTCGACATGGCGGGGGATCTCCGGGGTGTCATCGAACAGCTGGAGCTCGCGGCGCCCGTCCTGCTGGTGGCGCACTCACTAGGGGGCATGGTCGCGGTCGCGTTCGCGCAGCAGCACCCGGACGATGTGGCCGGCCTGGTGCTGCTCGACGCCACCGGCCCCGGTGTCGCCCAGAGCGTCCTGGACCGGCTGCCCACCAGGTCGGGGGCCCCCGGTGGCGAGGAGCGCGACGTCTGGGAGGAGCTCCTCGACCCGGGCCGCAACGTCGAGCATCTGGACGGCCGCGCGGCGTTCGCCGCGGCGGACTCGTTCCCCCCGCTCGGCGCTGTTCCATTGCTGGCTCTGACGCACAGCATCTCCGACCACCACTCGTCGACCCGACCACGGCAGCAGGCCGACCTCGAGTCGGCGTGGGAGGCCGGCCAGCACCGCTGGCTGGCGCTCTCCTCGCAGGCGTCGATGGAGCGGGTGGACCTTGCAGGACATGCGATCCAGAACGACCAGCCGGACGTCGTGGTCGAGCGCATCCGCGAGCTCGTCGGGAAGTGACACGGCCCCGGGAGTCGACCACGTATGGCATGCGGGCGGACTCCTCAGCATGCGTGCACGTCTGCTGAGGAGTCCGCAACCCTGCTGTAGTGACGCCGCGTACCACAGCGGCCGGCGTACGACAGGGGCTGGCGTACGACAGGGGCTGGCGGGCGGCAGGCTCAGGCCGCCCGCGTCACGAGTTCGCGCGCAGCCAGTCCAGCACGACGGTCGCGTGAGAGTCAGGCGGGAACACGGGATACCAGACGTGCCGGACCCTGCCGTCGTCGACGACCAGGGTGAGCCGACGCAGCAGTGTCTCGCCGGCCGCCTCGAACGTCGGGAGGCCGATCGCGGCCGTCAGGTGGAGCTGGTCGTCTGACAGCAGGGGGAACGGGAGGCGCAGTCGCTCCACCGCCGCCCGCTGGTATTTGGTGTCCTGCGTCGAGAGTCCGAACACCCTCGCACCGGCCGTCGACAGGTCGGCGTGGTGGTCGCGGAAGCCGCACGACTCCGGGGTGCAGCCGCGTGCGCCGGGGATCGCATCCCAGTCCGCGACCAACGGCGCCTGGCCGGGCACACCGGTGCGGGGATATGCGTAGACCACACTTCGGCCGGGCAGCGACGACAGGTCGACTTCGCCGCCGGACGTGGCGGGCAACGAGACGGCCGGGATCCGCAGTCCCGGCAGGTGATCGGCGGCGCTGTCGTCGACGGGCACCGGCAGGTCGTCGGGGAGCGTCCTCGGGTCGTGCGCGGCCACGACTACGTGGCGCGCTCGAAGTCGATGGCGGAGTACGCCCGGAGCTTGTCCAGCCGGTGTTCGCTCTCGATGGTGCGGATGGTGCCGCTGCGCGAACGCATGACGATCGACTCGGTCCGCACGACACCGGCGCGGTATCGCACGCCTCGTGCCAGCTCGCCGTCAGTGATGCCGGTGGCCACGAAGAACACGTCCTCCCCGCGCACCAGCTCGTCCGTCACGAGCACCCGGTCGAGGTCGTGGCCGGCGTCGATGGCCTTCTGCCGCTCGTCGTCGTCCTTCGGCCACAACCGTCCCTGGATCACGCCTCCGAGGGTCTTGATCGCACAGGCCGCGATGATGCCCTCGGGTGTGCCGCCGACGCCGACGAGCAGGTCGATGCCGGTGCCCTCGCGGGCCGCCATGATGGCGCCCGCGATGTCGCCGTCGGTGATGAACTTGATCCGGGCACCCGTCGAGCGGATGTCGTCGACCATCGCCTGGTGACGAGGGCGGTCGAGGATCACGACGGTGACGTCGGAGGCCGACTCCTTCTTGGCCCGTGCCACGCGGCGCACGTTCTCGGCGACCGGCAGCCGGATGTCGACCGCATCGGCCGCCTCCGGCCCCGTCGCAAGCTTCTCCATGTAGAACACGGCCGACGGGTCGAACATGGACCCGCGCGGCGAGACCGCCATCACCGACAGCGCGTTGCCCATGCCCAGCGCCGTGAGGCGGGTGCCGTCGATCGGATCGACCGCGACATCGCACTCGGGACCTCTGCCGTCGCCGACGCGCTCCCCGTTGAAGAGCATCGGTGCCTCGTCCTTCTCACCCTCGCCGATGACCACCACGCCACTCATGCTCACCGTGTGGATCAGCTGGCGCATCGCGTTGACCGCCGCGCCGTCCGCGCCGTTCTTGTCGCCGCGGCCGACCCAGCGCCCGGCGGCCATCGCGGCGGCCTCTGTCACCCGCACCAGCTCGAGCGCCAGGTTGCGGTCGGGCGCCTCGGGCCGCGGCGCTAGCCCGGTGGGGACCTCGGTCGTGGCGGGCTTCTCGCTCATGCAACAGCTCCTCGGGCACGTACGTCGGTCCTGCCCGGATCGTATCGGCGGGCGACCGACGCCTAGGCCCCGGACCCATGGGCCGCAGGATCGGTGGCAGATTCCGTGAGCACAGCCGCAACTGCGGCAGGTCTCGGGCTTATCTTTGCCGCATCTGAGGGTTTAGTGTCTTCGTCGTGAGCGTCTTCCGGATCAGTGAGGCTGCCCAGCTCCTCGGCGTCAGCACCGACACCCTGCGCCGGTGGGCCGAAAGCGGGCGCATCAGCACGACCACGCTGCCCTCGGGCCGGCAGGGAGTCGAGGGGGTGGTGCTCGCCGCGGCGGCGCAGGCGATGGCGGAGTCAGCTGATCCCGGGACGGTCTCCCGGCAGTCGGCGCGCAACCGCTTCCGCGGCATCGTCACCAAGGTCACCCGGGACACCGTGATGGCCCAGGTCGAGATGCAGGCCGGCCCGTTCCGCGTGGTGTCGCTGATGAGCCGGGAGGCCGCTGACGAGCTGGGGCTCGAGCCCGGGGTTCTGGCGGTCGCTGCGGTGAAGTCCACCGCGGTCGTCGTTGAGATCCCGGAAGCCCGTCCGTGACGCGTGCTCTCGCGCTCGCTATGTGCGCCCTGCTGCTCCCGCTCACGGGTTGTGGCGGTGACGCCGACAGCGCCGACGTGGGTGGCCCCGACACGCCGTCGTGGGCCGCGACAGGCGTCTCCGGCACCGTGACGGTGCTCGCTGCCGCGTCCCTGACCGAGGCGTTCGGGAGGCTCGGCGAGACGTTCGAGACGCAGAACCCGGACGCCGACGTGCGGTTCAGCTTCGCCGCCAGCTCCGAGCTGGCGACCCAGATCACCCAGGGCGCACCGGCCGATGTGTTCGCCTCCGCCAGCCCGTCGACGATGCATCAGGTCGTCGACGCGGACGGGACCTCGGGCGACCCGAAAGTGTTCGTGCGCAACCGGCTCGAGATCGCCGTGCCGTCGGGCAACCCGGCCGGGGTGACCTGGCTGGCCGACTTCGCGAGGGACCCACTGAAGATCGCCCTCTGCGCGCCCGAAGTCCCGTGCGGTGCGGCCGCGGACACCGCGTTCGCCGCAGCCGGCGTCACGCCGCGACCGGACACGCTCGAGGCGGACGTCAAGGCAACGCTGTCGAAGGTGACGCTCGGCGAGGTGGACGCCGCGCTCGTCTACCGGAGCGACGTGAAGGCCGCCGGGTCGGACGTCGAGGGCATCGACTTCCCCGAGTCGGACGAGGCGATCAACGACTACCCGATCGCGAAGCTCGCGGGCGGTCCCAACCCGTCGGGAGCCGAGGCCTTCGTCGAGCTCGTGCTCTCCGACCAGGGCTTGGCCGTGCTGACCGAGGCCGGCTTCGAGCGCCCGTGATGACCAGGCCGGGCGCTGGCCGCGGCGCGCATGCCGGACGTACGACGGGACTCCCGCCCGTCCTTGTTCCGCTCGCCGTGCTCGCTGTGCTCTTCCTGCTCGCCCCGGTGGCCGGGCTGGTGGTGCGCGCGCCGTGGCGCACGCTGCCGGACGTCCTGACCCGCCCGGACGCGCTGAACGCGCTCCGGCTCTCCGTCGTCTGCGCCAGCCTGGCGACGGTCCTGTGCGTGCTGCTCGGCGTTCCGCTCGCCTGGGTGCTCGCCCGCTCGGCATTCCGCGGGCGATCCGTGCTGCGCGCGCTCGTCACGGTGCCGCTCGTCCTCCCACCGGTGGTCGGAGGCGTCGCGCTGTTCACGGCGCTCGGGCGGCGCGGGATCGTCGGGCGCCCGCTCGACGACTGGTTCGGAATCTCCCTGCCGTTCACAACCCCTGCCGTCGTCGTGGCGGAGGCGTTCGTCGCGATGCCGTTCCTCGTCATCGCCGTCGAGGGCGCCCTGCGCGGCGCCGACCGCCGGTTCGAGGACGCGGCCGCGACCCTCGGCGCCACCCGCTGGTACACCTTCCGCCGCGTCACCCTGCCCATGATCGCGCCCGGCCTCGCCGCCGGAGCCGTGCTGTGCTGGGCCCGCGCACTCGGGGAGTTCGGCGCCACCATCACGTTCGCGGGCAACTTCCCGGGCACGACCCGGACCATGCCGGTGGAGGTCTACATCGCGCTGCAGCACGACCCGGCGGCCGCGATCGCGCTTTCGTTAGTGCTGCTGCTGGTGTCCGTGGCCGTGCTGGCGGCGCTGCGCGACAAGTGGCTCGGTGCAGCGTCATGACTGCGACCGCTCCCGCGATGGTGGCGCTGGACGCCGACCTGCACGTCGTACTCCCGGGGTTCTCCCTCGACCTGGCGCTCTCCGTCGCACCTGGCGAGGTCGTCGCGCTCGTCGGCCCCAACGGCGCGGGGAAGACGACCGCCCTGCGCGCGCTGGCCGGCCTACTGCCCCTCGACGACGGGTATGTGCGGCTGGGGCGCGAGGTGCTCGAGGACGTCGTCGCGAGCGTGCGGCGTCCACCGGAGCGGCGCGGGGTCGGAGTCGTGTTCCAGGACTACCTGCTGTTCCCGCACCTGAGCGCGCGCGACAACGTCGCGTTCGGGCTGCGCGCGCGACGTGCCAGCCGGGCGGCCGCGCGCGACCGCGCCGACCACCAGCTCGATCGGATGGGGTTGCGGCCCCACGGCAGTCGCCGGCCGCGAGAGCTCTCCGGAGGTCAGGCCCAGCGGGTCGCCCTCGCGCGGGCACTGGTCACCGAGCCGCGACTGCTGCTGCTCGACGAGCCACTTGCCGCGCTCGACGCAGGCACCCGGCTCGAGGTGCGCGCTGACCTCTCCCGTCACCTGGCGGCGTTCCTTGGTGCGACCGTTGTCGTCACGCACGACGCGCTCGATGCGTTCGTGCTCGCGGACCGGCTCGTCGTTGTCGAGAACGGCCGCATGGTGCAGGCCGGCACCCCGTCGGAGGTCGCGCGCCATCCGCGGACCGACTACGTCGGCCGCCTCGTCGGTCTCAACCTCTACCGCGGCCACTCGTCGGACGGCGTCGTGCGCCTCGACGGCGGCGCGCGGCTCACCTCGGCCCACCACGAGTCCGGCCCGGTCATGGTCGCCTTCTCGCCGTCGGCCGTGGCGCTGCACCCTCGGCGGCCGGATGGCAGCGCCCGCAACTGCTGGGAGACAACTGTCGAGGGCCTAGAGCGGCAGGGCGACACGGTGCGGGTCCGGCTGACCGGCCCGCTGGACGCGTTCGCCGACGTGACGCCGCTGTCGGTGGCCGAGCTTCGGCTCGCGCCGGGGGTGCGCGTGTGGGCGGCGGTCAAGGCGACGGAGACGGCGGTTTATCCGGCTTGACGCTTTCGTCTGCCGGGTCCGGTGGCATCGGCAGATCTGCGCATTGACGGCCCCGTGCGAACGCGCAGCGTGGTTGTGGCCGTGCTCTCGGCCTTGGCTGTCACGGGAGTTAGTGATGAGCGCCACTCCGCAGTCTTCCGTCCCCTCCACCCGCCGGCGTCGTCGCGGACGGGCTCGCGTCGCACTCCTGTGCGCGGCCTCGCTGCTCGTCGTCCTTCCCGGAACCGGTTCGCCGACCGCCAGCGCGGCCACCGCGGACGACCCGAACGTCGTCGCGGAGTGGAACGCGATCCCCTTGACGACCCTCGCCGATGACACGACGAAGCGGCTCGTCGAGATGGGCCTGTACGTGGGGTTCGTCCAGGCGGCGGTCTATGACGCGGTCGTTGGGATCCGTCGCCAGTACGAGCCCTACAGCTTCACCGACCGTCCGGTCCGTCCGGCCTCCGCCCAGGCGGCTGCCGTGGCCGCCGCCCGCAAGGTTCTCGTCACTTACTCGCCCTACGCATTGGCCACCCTCGACGCCGCCCGCGCGACGTCACTGGCGCAGGTCCCGGACGGGCCGGCGAAGACCAACGGCATCGCGTTCGGCACGGCAGCGGCGAACCACCTGATCGCCCTGCGAGTCACCGACGGGCGCAACGGCCCTGATCTGTTCACCCAGGCGCCGAACGTTGGGGTCTGGCGCCCCACGCCGCCGGCGAACCTGCCCATGTTCGTGCCCTGGCTGGGTGCGGTCACGCCTCTACTGGTGAAGAGTGGCGCACTCGACCCGGGTCCGCCACCCGCGGTGACGTCCGCGCGGTACACGCGTCACTTCAACGAGGTCAAGGCCTTCGGGAGGAGCACTGGATCAGCCCGCTCCGCCGAGCAGACGGCCATCGCGAACTTCTACGCCGGCAACCCGTTCGTGCAGTTCAATGCAGCGCTGCGTGGTCTGATCGCCGCACATCGCATGGACATCGCCGACACCGCGCGGATGTATGCCGCCGTGAACATGCTCATCGCCGACACCGGGATCTCGGTGTGGTACGCCAAGTTGAAGTACGGCCAATGGCGGCCCATCACCGCCATCCCCCTCGCCGGGACGGACGGGAACCCCGCGACCTCGGCCGAGCCGGCGTGGACACCTCTGATTGCCACCCCTCCTTACCCGGACTGGATCAGCGGTTTCACCGGCGTGGCAGGCGCGTTCGCGGGCGCGCTCGAGGGGGTGTTCGGGACCGAGCACGTGGACCTGAGTCTCACCTCGACGTCAGCGCCGGGTGTGACCCGGACCTACACCGACGTCGAGGACGTCGTCGACGACGTGGTGGACGCCCGGGTGTGGCTGGGCATCCACTGGCGGCACTCGGACACGGCCGCGGCGAGGTTGGCTGAACGTCTCGCCGACTGGGCGCTGGACCGGTACTTCGAGCCGACCGACGACGACAACGACGATGACGACCATGACGACGACGACGATGACGACGATGACGACGACGACCACGAAGACGACGATCGCGAGGACGACGACGACTGACAGTGGTGCTGGCGGGGCTGCGACTCATCTGTCGCGACGCAGCTCCGCCGACCGGCGTCCGGCACCGGGCTGACGGTCGGTAACACTGGTCACCGTGAACGCAGAGGTGACCGAGCCGCAGCCACGTCCAGGTCGGCGGACGGTCGGCGACATGGTGCGCTCGCTCGCCGTCGTCATGGCGCTCGTCGCAGCGATCGTCGTGTTCAACGTCGCCGATCAGCCCGATCCGGTTGTGCGCGACATCGACTACGCGGACGCGCTCGCGCAGGCCCGCCTGGTGGCGCCGTACGACGTCCTCGCCCCGGACCCGCTGCCCGCCGGTTGGCGGGCGACCAGCGCGCGAACCGGTCGCGACGGCGGAGTGACCTGGCATCTCGGGCTGGTGACCGCCGCAGGGCGGTACGCCGGCCTCGAGCAGACGGACGGCCCTGACCGACGGGGGTTCGTAGACCGCTTCGCCGCCGGAGCCCGATCGGCGGGGATGGTCGAGATCGAGGGCACAACGTGGCGTCGGCTCGACGGCGGGGACCCCGAACAGCGGGCACTGGTCGTCACGACTGACGGCGTCACCACAGTCGTCGCCGGAGGCGCCCGGTGGTCCGAGCTGAGGCGGCTCGCCGGGTCGCTGCGCGGGGGAGCGGCTAGCCCTCGACGCGCTGCTCGTCCGCCGCCAGGGCCGCGTCGAGCTTGGCGCGCGCGCCGTCGAGCCACTGCTGGCACACCGCGGCAAGTGCCTCTC
>JBOGDX010000116.1:0-7983 GCA_050743225.1 Actinomycetes bacterium
GGCCAGGGCGGTGCCCGTCGGACACTGCTGGTGAACTGGAGCCGGTCCTGCGGGTATTGCCTCGAGATCGCACCACTTCTGGTTGCGGCGCAAGCTGAGCTCGCCGATCGAGGAGTGGACCTGCTCCTGCTGTCCAGCGAGGACGTCACGCAACAGCATGAAGTCCTCGACGATGCAGGCGCCTCTCCACTGCCTGTTGTCACGCGGCCTTCCGCGGATGCCACGTTCGAGGACCCGTTCGCCGGCATGGGCACGCCCGCTGCCTATCTGGTGGATGGGACGGGCCAGGTCGTAGCGCCGCTGGCCTATGGCGCGCCCGAGGTCTCCGGACTGGTTCGCGCGACCGCGGCAGGAGGTGAGAGGCCCCAGGACGACGCGGCCCGCTATCTTCCCGGCCCGGCGGGAGGAGCCTGCGGTCCCGGCGCGAACACCAGGAGAAGGTCGCAGGCATGGAGGCCCACCCGCGCATTCACCGTCGGCTCCTACACGGTCGGCATTCGCACGGACGATGAGCTCGCAGAAGCCCTCGTCGCCCGCTTACTCGCGGCCCACGCAGCCCCCGATGACCCCCTGGTCCCGGTCAACTACTCGGTGGTGCTTCCGGCGGCCCGCGGCTCCGTAAGAGAGCTGAACCTGCTTCAGGCCCGGTCGGAGGTCGTCGTCCGCAGCCGATCCGCGCGGCGGGTGCTACGGGCACTGGCTGCGCGCCTGTCCGCAGTGCTCGCAAGCAGCGAAGGTTCGGAACGGGAGGCCACGGCTACCGGGGTCCCCCTTCTGGCCTCGGGGATCGTGGGTCCGCAAGGCGCCTACCTGCTGCCGAGGCTCCCGGAGAAGCTGGCTCAGCGGCTCGAACCCAGGCTGTCGCGTCTGGGCATGCGGTTGGTCGATGAGCCGCACGTGGTGCTGGACCTCACCACAGCAGAGCTGGTGGTTCCACAGCCCTTGGTGACGCTCGATCTCTCTGCGTTGGAAGCGGTCGAGGAGGGCGGACCCTGGCGCACCGAGCTGCGACCGGCCGAGGCGGGTCGCTACCCCCTGGCGAGATGGCTGTTGGCTGGTGCCGGCGGATCACCGAGCCGTGCGGAGATCGTCGCGCGGCTGCTCGGAACAGCAATGATCCAGCCAGAGGAACTTCACGAGCTCGTTGGCTGGTTCGACGACCTTGCCGGGCGCGTTCCCGTGGTGCCGACGGCTTCGGGTCGCCCAGGTGACCTGACCGAGCAGCTGGCGCAGATGACTGCCTCCCGCGAGCTGGCAGGATCACGTCCGGCGGTTTAGCGATTTACGTCAAGGGTCGGGCTTCGGGTCCGTAGGCTCGACCCAAGTCAGGCGGCCCATGGGGGGCTCGAAGTGTCCTGGGGGGACTGGACCGTGTCGAGTATCGCGTTGTTGGTCGGGGTCACGTTGACCACGGTGTTCGTCGTCAGCGGGGTCGCAAAGCTTGCTGACCGGAGCGGGACACATGAGGCAGTCCTGGGCTTCGGTGTCCCGGCACGCGTCGCATCCTTGATCGCGGCGCTCCTTCCGCCGCTCGAGCTTCTCGCTGCCATAGCGCTTGTGGTGCCGCTGACGCGGACTCTTGGCCTCGTGCTGGCGCTGCTCCTCCTCGGAGGCTTCACGGTGGCGGTGGTGCTCGCCCTGCGGGCCGGACGACGGCCAGACTGTCGCTGCTTCGGCCGGATCGGCGGGGCCGACATCAGCAGCCGCACCGTAGTCCGCAACATCGCGTTGGCCGGGCTGGCCGTCGTCGGGCTCGCTACCGCAGGAGGCGCCGACCGGGTGACCGGCTCCGGTTCCACCCTGGCGATTCTCATGGGGATCGGGCTGGCCGGACTCGTCGTCCTGTCCGAGGGCCTTGCCGGTCGGGTAGCACGACAGCGTCGGGAAGCGAAGGACGAGGCGACGTACGACACGGTCGAGCGCATCGAGGCACCTGACTTCCGCCTGGCAACCCTCGACGGCGGAGTGACGACGCTGACCGAGCTTCTGGCGCCAGGACTCCCGGTCATGCTGGTGACCCTGAGCCCCGGCTGCGGGCCCTGCAAGGCGCTCCGGCCGGACGTCGCGCAGTGGGCAGGCGTCCTCGGCTCCAGCGTGGCGGTGGCGGTTCTCGCGACGGGCACGCGGGAGAGCAACCTGGCGTCGTACGACGGCATGTCGCACTTGCCGGTGCTCCTCGACGAGGCCGGCGTGCGCCAGCAGCTCGGGACCGCCGCCGCACCGTCGGCGGTAGTGATCGGCCGCGACGGCTTCGTGTCCAGCGGCGTCGCTACCGGCGAGCGGCTGGTCCGGCGCCTCCTGGCCAGTACCATCGCCGGAACTGAGCTCGGCACAGACCCGGTCGACTCGGGGACCGACGATGGGATCCCAGCCAACGAGATCGATCTGTCCAGCACTGTGAGTCCGCGGCCGGGTGTGTCCGTTCACACCACGGGTGAATCGACGGTCCTGCTGGACACGGCGACCGGCGCGACCGTCGTGGTGGACCAGATCGGCGCCCTCGTGTGGTCGGTGCTGGACGGCACCGCCCGGCTCGAGGAGATCGTCGTCGACCTGGCCGATGTGTTCGGCGCTCCGGTGGAAACCATCGGCGCCGATGTGCTCGAGCTGGCGCGCTCGCTCGGCAGGTCGGGTCTCCTCGACGGCGTCTCGCCCGAGGTGGCCGGCGGTCACGTGCACGAGCCGGCTCCAGCTCACTGACCCCGCGTTGACCCCTGATCACGCCTGCGCGTAGTCTGGCGGGCGCGCTGTGGGCCTGCGTGGGTGTTCGCACGAGCAGGCCTCGCTCGGTTTGTCGATCGTCCAGCTTCCCGTGACGGGTCCTGGCCTCGAGCCGGCACGTCGAAACGGGCCCTGGCGCTCCGCTGCGGCAACCCCGCCGCAGGCGTAGAAGCCGACGACAACCTGTCCGCAACGGAGCCACCCACCACATGACGGCAAGCAGCATCGAAGCCAGTCCCGCAGTCGCCTCGGGCCCCACGGTCACCCCGACGGTCGCAGTGAACGACGTCGGCGACGAGGACGCGTTCCTCGCCGCGATCGACGAGACCATCAAGTACTTCAACGACGGAGACATCGTCGAGGGTGTCATCGTCAAGGTCGACAGGGACGAGGTCCTGCTCGACATCGGGTACAAGACCGAGGGCGTCATCCCCTCCCGCGAGCTTTCGATCAAGCACGACATCGACCCCAACGAGGTCGTCAGCGTCGGCGACGAGGTCGAGGCCCTGGTCCTCCAGAAGGAGGACAAGGAGGGTCGGCTGATCCTGTCCAAGAAGCGCGCGCAGTACGAGCGCGCCTGGGGCACGATCGAGAAGATCAAGGACGAGGACGGCATCGTCACCGGCACCGTCATCGAGGTGGTCAAGGGCGGCCTCATCCTCGACATCGGTCTGCGCGGCTTCCTCCCGGCGTCACTGGTCGAGATGCGCCGCGTGCGCGACCTGCAGCCGTACGTCGGCAAGGAGCTCGAGGCGAAGATCATCGAGCTGGACAAGAACCGCAACAACGTCGTGCTGTCCCGGCGCGCCTGGCTCGAGCAGACCCAGTCCGAGGTCCGGTCGACCTTCCTGCAGACCCTGCAGAAGGGTCAGGTCCGGTCCGGCGTCGTCTCCTCGATCGTCAACTTCGGTGCGTTCGTCGACCTCGGCGGCGTCGACGGTCTCGTGCACGTTTCCGAGCTGTCCTGGAAGCACATCGACCACCCCTCCGAGGTCGTCGAGGTCGGCCAGGAGGTCACGGTCGAGGTCCTCGACGTCGACATGGACCGCGAGCGGGTCTCGCTGTCGCTGAAGGCGACGCAGGAGGACCCCTGGCAGCAGTTCGCCCGCACCCACCAGATCGGCCAGGTCGTACCGGGCAAGGTCACCAAGCTGGTGCCGTTCGGCTCGTTCGTCCGCGTCGACGAGGGCATCGAGGGCCTGGTGCACATCTCCGAGCTGGCCGAGCGTCACGTCGAGATCCCGGAGCAGGTCGTCCAGGTCGGCGACGAGATCTTCGTCAAGGTCATCGACATCGACCTCGAGCGGCGCCGCATCTCGCTCTCGCTCAAGCAGGCCAACGAGGGCACCGTCGGCGAGGCCGTCGGCGACGCATTCGACCCGACCCTCTACGGCATGTCGGCGTCCTACGACGACGCCGGCAACTACCAGTACCCCGATGGCTTCGACCCGGAGAGCAACGAGTGGCTGCCGGGGCACGAGGACGCGCAGGCCGAGTGGGAGCGCCAGTACGCCGAGGCGCGCACCCGCTACGAGGCGCACATGAAGCAGGTGCAGGAGGCGCAGAAGGCCGAGAATGAGGCCGCCGCCGAGACCGGCACCGCGTCGTCCTACTCCTCGGAGGCAGCAGAGGCGGAGGACGAGGGCCCGGACGAGGCGCCCGCTCCCAGCGGCGGCACGTTGGCCTCGGACGAGGCGCTGGCCGCTCTGCGCGAGAAGCTCACCGGCGACAAGGAATAGCTCGTACGACGCGAAGGGCCCCGCTCCGGTGGGGCCCTTCGTCGTTGCTGTGGACGGATCCCGGCTCGGTCAGTGGCTTCCGGCGTACGCTGCCGGTGTGGCCAACGCGCAGGTGTGGACCCTCATTGGGCTGCTGGCGGCTGCCATGTTCACGATCGTGGTCGAGATGCGCCGGACGAATGACCGGCTCAACGACCGCATGACTGACGGTTTCACCGCCGTGCGCGCGGAGATCGCCGACCTGCGAGTCGATGTCCGCGGGGACATCGCTGGGGTCCGCGCGGACATCGCCGAGCTGCGTCATGACTTCCGGGGGCACGAGGAGTCAGGTCATCGCCCGTCCGCGTGACCAGTGACGCCCGCCTCTCGTGCTTTCAGGGCGGCCGCGGTCCGATCGGGGACCTGGAGCTTGAGCAGCACCTGCGACACGTGGTTGCGGACGGTCTTCTCCGACATGCCCAGCCGTCGCGCGATCTCATGGTTGCGGCAGCCGGCGGCCAACAGCTCGAGCACGTCCCTCTCTCGTGGCGTCAGGTCGGGGAACGCGCGAGCCGACGGCGGGTCACCGGCCTGGCCGGCGAAGGACGACGCGATGCGTCGGGCAACCGTCCGGCCGTACACCGCGTCCCCGGCCGCGACGGACTGCACCGCCCGCACGATCTCGGTGCCGTCTGCTCCCTTGACCAGGTAGCCGCGCGCCCCTGCGCGCAGCGCCGAGACCACGTGCTCGTCGTCCTCGTGCATGGTCAGGACGAGGACCGCCAGCTCGGGACGCGCGGCGAGCAGCCGTGCGGTCGCCGCCACTCCGTCCAGGTCGGGCATGGACAGGTCGGTGATGACGACGTCCGGCTCGTGCTCGTCGACCGACCGCAGCAGTGACTCACCGTCGCCCACGGACGCGACGACCTCGATCTCGTCCTGCTGGGTGAGGATCGCGGCGAGGCCGTAGCGGTACATCGGGTGGTCGTCGGCCACCACCACGCGGACGGTCATCGCGACCGCAATGGCAGCAGTGCGGTGACGACGGTGCCGTGCGGCCGGGCGAGCTCGACGCTGAGCCGGCCACCGAGCTCGGCGGCGCGCCGGCGCATCGACTCGAGCCCGACGCCGTCGACCCTCTGGGCAGGGACGCCGGCGCCGTCGTCTCGGATCGCAACACAGAGGTCGCCGTTCGAGCGCATCAGCTGCACGCTGCACGTCCGCGCACCGGCGTGACGTACGACGTTGTTGAGCGACTCGGCGACGATCCGGTAGGCGGCCTCCTCGACGACGGCGGCGAGCATCGGCAGCTCGTCGACATCGAGGGCGAAGTCCGGTCCACCGGGGCGGCCGAGCCCGAGCCCTGAAGCTGTCTCCCGGACCGCGTCGGCCAGGCCACACCGGTCGAGCGCCGCGGGCCGCAGGCCGTCCAGGACGCGACGGATCTCGCGCACTGCGGCGTCCGCCTCGGTGCGGGTGCGCACGAGCAGCTCGCGGGCCGCACCCGGCTCACGGTCCAGGGCGTGCGCCGCCGCCTCGAGCCCCAACGCGATGCCGGACATCGAGGGACCCAGACCGTCGTGCAGGTCCCGCCGCAACCGCTCGCGTTCTGCGAGCGTGGCAACAACGACCCGCTCCCGCTCCGTCGCGAGATCCTCGGTCAGGCGGCGGGAGCGGACCACCACGGCCAGGTGCGGCGCCAGCGCTTCGAGCAGTCGCGCATCGGCAGGGGTGACCGCGGACTCGCCTCGTCTCGGGCCGACGCTGAGGGAGCCGAGAGACTCGCCGCCGTGGCGCAGCGGGATGTCGGCCGTGCCGTCCACCGGCGTCCCGACGTCCGAAACGGTGCGCCCCTGCTCGTCGCGGACCACGGCGTACGACGCCGCGGCTGAGGTGGCGACGGCCTCCAGCATCGACCTGACCGGGTCGTCCGAGGCGACCTCCAGGCCCGCGCCGAGCCGGTCGACGACAGTGAATGGGTCGGCCCGTTCACCGAGGACGAACCGGTCGACGACGCGGCGCAGCCTGGTCGCCACGGGGAAGACGAGGACGGCGACGACGGCCGACGCGATGACGAGCGGCAGCGGGCCATCGGGCACGAGCCGAGCTAGGGCGGTCGTCAGGCCGCCGACCGTCAGGGCGACGAGCAGCGTGAGTGGCGCGTACAGCAGCGTCCGCCGGATCACGACCTCGATGCCCAGCAGTCGGTAGCGCAGCACGCCGACCACCACAGCGATCGGCACGAACCCGTACGCGACTCCGAACAGGTAGTCGATTGGCAAGAAGACGGTGGCGACCATCGCGCCGACCACGCAGACCAGCCACACCAGCTGGGCCCGTTCCGGACCTCGGGCCCGGCTGGCCCTGACGACGGTCCCGACGAGTGACACCGCGGTCGCCGGCAGGAGGGCCGTCACGGTGAGCAGGCCGGTCGTCCAGGCCCACCAGGTCGGTGCATCCCATGGCAGCCGGGCCGCACGGACGGTGTCGTCCATCGCGCCCTGGTTGGTGGCAGCCGTGACGACGAGCAGCAGGATGCCGACCAGGGATACACGGATGTGCCAGAGCCAGAACGACGAGGCCGGCCGCCCGGTCGGGTAGAGCGGCGGCAGGACCAGCACCGGCAGCAGCAGCGCCGGCAGCCAGGTCCAGGTCGCCACCCACATGATGAACAGGCCGAAGGGCAGCGACCCGTCCGGGTCGGTCAGCGCCCGGGCGGCGTACGCCTCGGAGCTGGTCTGAACCGACTGCAGGAGCCCGCATGCCAAGAGCAACCAGCCGATGAGGTTGCGCGGCCTGAGCCGGACGAGCGCCGCACCGGACAGCGCGAACGTCCCGACGATGACCATGGTGGGCCAGTCGCCGCTGCTGCCCGAGTGGGTCATGCCCGGCCGGCCCATGACGTCGCCGGAGAGCGAGACCGGGATCGACGCGAGCAGCAGCAGCGACACCGCTGCCAGGAGCCAGGCCGTGGCGACCCGGGCTCGTTCGCTGGCCGGGACGAGCGTTCCCATGACGCGATTCTGACGCGTTCGACGACCGCCGTCAGGGGTTCGGAGTCCCGGGTGACCCGGGAGGAGTGCCCGGTCCGGCCAGGTCCGTCGACACGTGCGCCGCGCGACCGGGCGCGGTCTCCTCGACGACATCGGAACCGTTCTCGTGGAGGAAACCATGACCGTCACACAGCAAGCCCCGTCGCTGCGGAACCCCGTCCTGTCGCCGGCCGTCACGGCGGCCTTCGGGTTCGTCGTCTTCGCGCTGGCGATGATCAGCGGAGATGCGTTCGAGGTCAACATGGACTCGCGGCTCGGGCACGACCACTCGCTCTGGGAGGCGACGACAGAGTCCTTCGAAGAGCTCCCGATCGCCCTAGTGGGTGTCGGGATCGCGATCTGGGCCGGCCGCCGCGCCTGGGCCGGCGAGCCGTCCCGCCTCGCCCGCACCGCGCTCGTCCTTGCCGCGGTCGCCGCGGTGACCGTCCCCGCCTTCTGGTCCGGCTGGCCGACCGTGTTCGGTGCGGTGGCCGTCGGCCTGGCGCTTGAGT
>JBOGDX010000117.1:0-7906 GCA_050743225.1 Actinomycetes bacterium
CGGCCACGGCGACCGTCGTCGAGGTCCGCGCGTCCGACCGGCCGGGCCTGCTCCACCGGCTCGGAAGGGCACTGGCCCTGCTGGACGTCAGCGTCCGCGGGGCCCGGGTCGTGACGCTGGGCGCCGAGGCCGTCGACGTGTTCTACCTGCAGGACGCCGACGACCGGCCGCTGGACGAGGCCGCCTCGCGCGAGACCGTGCGCCTGCTGGCCGACGCCGCCACCTGACGCCCCCCTCCCGCCCGGCCTGCGGAAGCAGCCACCGCGGTTAGGCTGGCCCGGTTCGTCTGCCGACGCACGACCGCCCTCCTCGACGCAAGGACCCGCGTGTTCGCCACCCTCCAGGACCGCCTGGCCGCCACGTTCAAGACCCTGCGCGGCAAGGGCAAGCTGACCGACGCCGACATCGACGCGACGACGCGGGAGATCCGGGTCGCCCTGCTCGAGGCCGACGTCGCCCTGCCGGTCGTGAAGGAGTTCATCGCCGCGGTCCGCGAACGCGCCCGCGGCGCCGAGGTGCATCAGGCGCTCAACCCCGCCCAGCAGATCGTCAAGATCGTCAACGACGAGCTCATCGAGATCCTCGGTGGCGAGACGCGGCGGCTCCGCCTGGCCAAGAACCCGCCGACGGTGATCATGCTCGCCGGCCTTCAGGGGTCCGGCAAGACGACGCTGGCCGGCAAGCTGGCGCACTGGCTCAAGGGCCAAGGGCACGCGCCGGTCCTCGTCGCGGCCGACCTGCAGCGACCCAACGCGGTGACCCAGCTCCAGGTCGTGGGGGAGCGGGCCGGCATCCCGGTCTTCGCCCCGGAGCCTGGCAATACCGGAGCGGCCGAGGAGCGGAGCCCGCGCAGCGACGAGCGCGACCACCGACGCTGGGGGGACCCGGTCGACGTCTCGCGCCGGTCGATCGACTACGCGCGGACGAAGCAGCACGACGTGGTCATCGTCGACACCGCCGGACGGCTGGGCGTCGACGCCGAGCTCATGCAGCAGGCGGCGGCCATCCGGGACGCGGTGCGACCGGACGAGACCCTGTTCGTGGTCGACGCGATGATCGGCCAGGACGCGGTCACCACCGCGCAGGCGTTCCTGGACGGGGTCGGCTTCGACGGGGTCGTGCTGACCAAGCTCGACGGTGACGCCCGCGGCGGTGCCGCGCTGTCGGTGGCGAAGGTGACCGGCCGACAGGTGATGTTCGCCAGCGCCGGCGAGAAGCTCGACGACTTCGACACGTTCCACCCCGACCGGATGGCCTCGCGCATCCTCGGGATGGGCGACGTGCTCACCCTCATCGAGCAGGCCGAGAAGGCCTTCGACAAGGACCAGGCCGAGGCGATGGCCGGCAAGTTCGGCCGCGGCGAGGACTTCACGTTCGAGGACTTCCTGGCGCAGATGGAGAGCGTCCGAAAGATGGGCTCGATGTCGAAGCTGCTCGGGATGCTTCCGGGCATGGGCGCGATGCGGGAGCAGATCGAAAGCATCGACGAGCGCGAGGTCGACCGGACCACCGCGATCATCAAGTCGATGACGCCGGAGGAACGGCGCAACCACAAGATCCTCAACGCCTCCCGGCGACAGCGCATCGCACGCGGGTCGGGCCGGTCGGTGTCCGACGTCAACGGTCTGGTCGACCGGTTCACCGAGGCGCAGAAGATGATGCGCCAGCTCGCCTCCGGCGGCGGCGTGCCGGGGATGCCTGGCATGGCTGGCCTGCCGGGCATGGGCCGCGGCAAGAAGTCGAAGGGCAAGACCGCCCAGCAGCGCAAGGCGAAGTCGGGCCGGTCCGGCAACCCGGCCAAGCGCGCCCTCGAGCAGCGTCAGTGGGAGGCGAGGCAGGCCGGAGAGCCCGGCCCCGGGCCGGCCCTGCCCGAGGACTTCCAGCTGCCCGAGGAGCTCAAGGGCCTGTTGCCGCCCGGCGGCGGCCGCTGACCGCCGTGAACGGTGGGGCGGGCGTGAACGTTCCGCCGATGCACCTGCGGGCCGTCGTGCTGCCGGACGGCGACGAGCGGGACCTGTGGGTCGACCATCGCGGCCGGCTCGGCGCGGAGCCGGTCGCGGGAGCCGAGACTGTGGCGCGCACCGGCTTCGTCATCCCCGGTCTCGTCGACGCGCACTGCCACGTCGGGCTGGACGCCGACGGTGGGGTCGACGAGGCCGAGCAGGAGCGTCAGATCCTCGCCGACCGGGACGCGGGCGCCCTGCTGCTGCGTGACGCCGGCGTTCCGGTCGACACGCGGTGGATCGACGACCGCGCCGACCTGCCGCGCGTCATCCGGGCGGGCCGGCACATCGCCCGGACCAAGCGCTACATCCGCAACTACGGGGACGAGGTGGAGCCGGAGGAGCTCGTCGCCACTGTCGAGCGGCAGGCCACCCGCGGCGACGGCTGGGTGAAGCTCGTCGGCGACTGGATCGACCGCGACGTGGGCGACCTGGCGCCGTGCTGGCCCGCCGACATGGCGGCCGCCGCTATCGCCCGCGCGCACGAGCTCGGGGCGCGGGTGACCGCCCACTGCTTCGGCGAGCAGTCGGCCGCCGAGCTGGTGGCCGCCGGGATCGACTGCATCGAGCACGGCACGGGGATCAGCGACGACGTCATCGACGAGATGGCCCGCCGCGGCACGGCGGTGGTGCCGACCCGGGTCCAGGTGGATCACTTCCCGTCGTACGCCGAGCAGGCGGGCGACAAGTTCCCGACGTACGCCGCTCACATGCGCGCCCTGCACGCCCGGTGCGATGTCGCGCTGGGGCGTGCCCACGAGGCGGGCGTCCCGGTCTTCGCCGGGACGGACGCCGGTGGCGTGCTGCCGCACGGCTGGGTCGGTCGCGAGGTGCTCGCGCTGCACGAGCAGGTCGGGCTGTCGGCGGAGGCTGCGCTGGGCGCGGCCTCGTGGGGGGCCCGGGACTGGCTCGGCCGGCCGGGACTCGAGACCGGGGCGTCGGCCGACATGGTGCTCTACGACACCGACCCGCGCGAGGACCTGCGGGCCCTCGCGCACCCGCGCCTCATCGTGCTGCGCGGCCGGGTGGTCGCCGGTTGACGTCGATTTCGGGGGGCGGGTCGCGGTCTGGCATGATGGCCGGCTGTACCCGGCGTACGCGGCCCCTCTCTCCGCGCCGCGCCGTGTCCGCTTCCGGCCGGGCCGGGCACCGCACCCCACGCGGCGCAGGTCCGCCACCAGATGACTCAGGAGTCCCACACCCGTGGCTGTCAAGATCAAGCTGATGCGCATGGGCAAGATCCGTGCGCCGTACTACCGCATCGTCGTCGCCGACGCGCGCACCAAGCGCGACGGCCGGGCGATCGAGGAGATCGGGAAGTACCACCCGACCAGGGAGCCCTCGCTGATCGAGGTGGACTCCGAGCGCGCGCAGTACTGGCTGTCCGTGGGCGCCCAGCCCACCGAGCCGGTGACCGCGATCCTCAAGGTCACCGGGGACTGGCAGAAGTTCCGGGGCGAGCCCGGCGCCGAGGGCACCCTGAAGGTGGCCGAGCCGAAGGCTGACAAGAAGAGCGTGTTCGAGGCCGCCGCCAAGGAGTCCGCCGGTCAGGCCAAGGAAGGCGCCACCACGCCGAGGAAGAGGGCCGCCAAGAAGGCTGTCGCCGCCGAGGAGACGCCCGCGGAGGCGACCGTCACGGAGGAGCCCAAGACCGAGGACGCCCCGGCCGCGGACGCTCCCAGCGCGGACGCCCCTGCCGCGGAGGCTGCCGAGCCGGCGAAGGACGAGAGCTGACCGTGCTCGACGAGGCGCTCGAGCACCTGGTGCGCGGCATCGTCGAGCACCCCGACGACGTCTCGGTGCGGGACCGGCACACCCGCCGCGGCCGCACGCTCGAGGTCCGGGTGCACCCCGACGACCTCGGGAAGGTGATCGGCCGAGCCGGACGCACCGCGAAGGCGCTGCGCACGGTCGTGGGCGCCCTCACCCCGGGTCGCGGCGTGCGCGTCGACTTCCTCGACGTCGACGAGCGCTGACCAGGGCTCCTCTCAGCGACGACGTGGCCGGCTGATGGACGTTGTCGTCGCCCGGATCGGCCGCCCGCACGGCATCCGGGGCGAGGTGTCGGCGGAGGTCCGCACGGACGACCCCTCGGGACGCCTCGCGCCGGGTACGACCGTCCGGACCGACCCGGCCACCGCCGGCCCGCTCACCATCGTGAGCGGGCGGGTGCACAGCGGCCGGCTGCTGCTGACCTTCGAGGGCTGCGACGACCGGTCCGCGGCCGAGCGGCTGCGGGGCGTGCTGCTCGTCGCGGAGGTCGACCCCGACGAGCTGCCCGCGGACCCAGAGGAGTTCTACGACCACCAGCTCGCCGGGCTCCCCGTGCGGACGGTCGACGGCGAGCAGGTCGGGATCCTCCACGAGGTGCTGCACCTGCCCGGCCAGGACGTCCTCGCGGTCCGCCGACCCGACGGCTCGGAGGTTCTGGTGCCGTTCGTTCGCGCGATCGTGCCGACCGTCGACGTCGCCGCCGGCGTGGTCGTCGTGGACCCGCCGCCCGGCCTGCTCGAGGTGGTCGATGACAGTGAGAGCTGACGTGGGGCCGCCGGCGTGAGGATTGACGCCGTCACGATCTTCCCCGACTACCTGGCGCCGCTGCGGCTGTCGCTGATCGGTCGCGCGGTCGAGGACGGTCTCATCGACCTGCGGGTGCACGACCTGCGCCAATGGACCACGGACCGGCACCGGACCGTGGACGGCTCCCCGTACGGCGGCGGGCCGGGCATGCTGATGCGGCCCGAGCCGTGGGGCGATGCGCTGGACGCCCTGGCGCCGGCCGAGGGTCCGCAGCCACGCCTCGTCGTTCCCTCCCCGGCGGGGGTTCCGCTGACCCAGCTCCTGGCACGGGACCTCGCCCGGGAGCCGTGGCTGCTGTTCGCCTGCGGGCGCTACGAGGGCATCGACCAGCGGGTGCTCGACCACGCCGCGGCCCGCATGCCGGTGACCGAGGTGTCCATCGGCGACGTCGTGCTCAACGGAGGGGAGGTGGCGGTGCTCGCGACCGTCGAGGCGGTGGCCCGGCTGCTGCCGGGAGTCATCGGCAACGCCTCCTCCCTGGACGAGGAGTCGCACGCCGCCGGCCTGCTCGAGGCGCCCGGCTACACCAAGCCGCCGACCTGGCGCGGGCGCGATGTTCCCGAGGTTCTGCTGTCCGGGCACCACGGCAGGGTCGCGCGCTGGCGGCGGGACCAGTCGTTGCGGCGCACAGCAGCGCGCCGGCCCGACCTGCTGGCCCGGCTGGCCGCCGACACGACGGACCCGCACGACCTCGACCTGCTCGGCACGCTGGGCTGGGCGCCCGGGCCCGACGGCCGGCTGCGCAGATTGGCCGACCCAGAGCCCCCTGTGGCAGACTGACCCGCTGGCCGCCCGGCGCCCCCGCCACAGGGGAGGCGCGTGCACGTGGCCGACGAACCGGACGACACAACTACACCCGCGTGGGTGACCTGTGGCACCGCGAGAGATGAGACCACGATGCAGACGCTGGACGCCCTCGACGCCGCCTCGAAGCGCTCGGACATCCCCGACTTCAGGCCCGGTGACACGCTCAAGGTCCACGTCAAGGTCATCGAGGGCACTCGCTCTCGCATCCAGGTGTTCCAGGGTGTTGCCATCCGCCGCCAGGGGTCCGGTGTGCGCGAGACCTTCACCGTCCGCAAGGTGAGCTTCGGTGTCGGCGTGGAGCGCACGTTCCCGGTGCACACACCGGTCATCGACAAGATCGAGGTCGTGACGCGCGGCGACGTCCGCCGGGCCAAGCTCTACTACCTGCGCGAGCTGCGCGGCAAGGCCGCCAAGATCAAGGAGCGCCGGGACACCCCGGCCGGTCGCTGACCGCTTCGCGACCGAGAAACGGCAGGGTGAAGCACCGCCGGACACGCCGTCGCGGGCGTACCCGGACCTCGCGCGGACGCACCATCGTGCTCGTCCTCGTGGTCCTGGGTGTCGCCATGCTCGTGCGGACGTTCCTGGTCACGCCCTTCTCGATCCCGTCCGGGTCGATGGAGCAGACCCTCCAGGTGGGCGACCGGATCCTGGTCGACCGCGCCTCCTACCGCTTCCGTGACGTGCGCCACGGCGACGTCGTCGTCTTCGACGGCTCGGAGACGTTCGGCCCCGTCGACGGCGGCCCGCCGCCCCGGGGGCCGCTCCGCTCGCTGGTCCGCTCGGTGGCCGCGGCGGTCGGCATGGCCGGTGCCACCGAGACCGACTACGTGAAGAGGGTCATCGGCGTCGGTGGAGACCGCGTCGTCTGCTGCGACGACGCCGGTCGCCTCACCGTCAACGGTCGCCGGGTCGACGAGCGGGCCTACCTGCATCCGGGCGACGACCCGTCCGAGCTGCAGTTCGACGTCGAGGTGCCGGCGGGCCGGCTGTGGGTCATGGGCGACCACCGTTCGGCGTCCCGCGACTCCCGGGCCCACCTGGGGCGGCCCGGCGGGGGCACGGTCCCGGTCGACGACGTCGTCGGCCGGGTGGTCGCCGTGATGTGGCCGCTGCCGCGGCTCGGCGGCGTCTCGTGACGGCTCGGTCCGCCCGCGACAGCGCCGTCAGGACGTACGCTCGTCGCCTGCGCACCACCGGTCCTCGCCCGGGGACGCTCGGGGACGGAGGACGGACACGATGACGACGGACGACGCGTCGCGACCGCAGCCGCTGGGTGCGGACACCGCGACCCCGCCCGCCCCGCCCCCGCGGCCGGTCCGGGCGCGACGGTCGCCGAAGAAGAAGAAGTCCTTCCTGCGCGAGCTGCCCGGCATCGTGCTCACCGCCCTGGTCATCTCCGTCCTCATCAAGACGTTCCTGGTCCAGGCCTTCTACATCCCGTCCGGGTCGATGGAGAACACGCTCCTCGTCAACGACCGGGTCCTGGTCAACAAGCTCGCCGACAAGGCCGACGAGGTCCGACGCGGAGACGTCGTCGTCTTCCGCGACCCTGGCGGCTGGCTGAGCGGTCCGGGCGAGACGCGGTCGGGCAACGGCTTCCGAGGCGCCGTCCGCGACGCGCTGGTGTTCGTTGGGCTGGCCCCGGCCGCCGGCGAGGAGGACCTGATCAAGCGGGTCATCGGCGTCGGAGGCGACGTCGTCGCGTGCTGCGACACCGACGGACGCCTCACGGTCAACGGCGTGCCCCTCGACGAGCCGTACCTCTACCCGGGCGACGACCCGTCGCTGGAGGACTTCCGCGAGACCGTGCCGGAGGGCAAGCTCTGGGTCATGGGCGACCACCGGTCGGTCTCGGAGGACAGCCGGGCCCACCGGGAACAGCCGGGCAACGGCTTCGTCCCCGTGGAGGACGTCATCGGGCGCGCCTTCACGATCGTCTGGCCGGTCGACCGGGCCCAGGTGCTGCGCCGGCCCGAGCCGTTCGAGAAGCCTGCCCTCGACGAGTCCTCGCGCTGACCCGCGGCGCCACGTCGTAGGCTCGCGGGCGATGGCAGATCAGCTCGACCCGACCGAGCGGCGCGCGGCCCGCGTGCTGCTGCTCGACGACGACGACCGCCTGCTCCTGTTCTGCGGCGTCGACCCGCACCTCCCCGACGCGCGCTTCTGGTTCACCCCCGGCGGAGGGGTCGAGGCGGGGGAGTCCCTGGCCGACGCCGCCCGCCGCGAGCTGTCCGAGGAGACCGGCTGCACCGACGTACTGCTGGGGCCTCCCGTGTGGGTCCGGCGCGCCGACTTCGAGTTCGAGGGGGAACGCGTCCAGGCGGACGAGACCTTCTTCCTCGCCCGGGTCCCGGCCTGGGAAGTGGACACGAGCGGCTTCACCGACCTGGAGCAGCGGGCCGTGCTGTGGCACCGCTGGTGGACCGTCGACGAGCTCCGCGCGACCGGCGAGACGATCTACCCGGCCTCGTTGGCCCGACACCTGGGCGACCTGCTGCGCGACGGACCACCGT
>JBOGDX010000118.1:0-7870 GCA_050743225.1 Actinomycetes bacterium
GGGCTGCACCGCGATGGTGCTCAGCAGCCTCGACCGGATGGCCACCGCCCACCGGCTCTACGTCCGGATGGGCTTCGAGCGGCTCCCGGAGCGCGACTGGCGACCCGACCCGGACATCGCGCTGGTCGCGTACCGGCTCGAGCTCGCCTAGCCGGTCCGTTCGACGACCGCCGCGCGCGCCGAGGCCGGGTCGGCCGCGTCGAGGGCGAGCCTGCTCAGGCTCTCGCACACTTCCCAGGTGTGCTGCGCCAGCGCCGCCCGGACCGCGGGAACCGCGGCCGCCGACATCGACAAGCTCGTGATTCCCATGCCCACGAGGACCGGTGCGAGCAGCGGGTCACTCGCGGCCTCGCCGCAGACGCTCACCGCCTTGCCGGCGTTGCGGCCGGCCGCGGCGCAGATCGCGATGAGCTGGAGCAGGGCCGGCTGCCACGGGTCGAGGAGGTCAGCCAGCTCGCCGCTCATTCGGTCGGTCGCAAGGGTGTACTGGCTCAGGTCGTTGGTGCCGATGCTGAGGAAGTCGACCACGTCGAGCAGCCGCGCAGCCTGCAGCGCGGCTGCCGGGACCTCGACCATCGCGCCTGCTCTCGGCAGGCCGAGGGCGTGCACCTGATCGGCGAATGCGGCTGCCTCGCCGACGGTCGAGACCATCGGTGCCATGACCCAGACGTCGGCGTCGGTGGCCTTCGCCGCACGGGCTACCGCGCCGAGCTGGTCGGCCATCACCTCGGGTTGCACCCGCGAGACGCGCAGCCCGCGGACGCCCAGCGCGGGGTTCTCCTCCGCGGCCAACCCGAGGAACGGCAGCGGCTTGTCCGCACCGGCGTCCAGCGTCCGCAGCACCACCTTGCGGCCGCCCATCGCCTCGAAGAGCTCGGAGTACGCACGTTCCTGCTCCTCCCCCGACGGTGCCTCGGTCCGTCCCAGGTAGAGGAACTCGCTGCGCACCAACCCGACGCCCTCGAAGCTGTCGGGGTCGACACCAGCGAGGTCCTTCGCCGAGCCGATGTTCAGCAAGAGCTTGACGGGACGGCCGTCCGCGGTGCGCCCCGGGCCGGTGACCGACGCGGCCGCCCGGCGGGCGTCGTCCGCCCGGGCCTGCACCGTCGCCACCTCGTCGGCAGCGAGCACCGTCACGGCACCGGTGCCACCGTCGACTGCGACCGGAGTCGTGTCGTCGAGGTCGAGCACACCCCGGCACGCAACGACGGCAGGGATGCCGAGGGCCTTGGCCAGGATCGCGGTGTGACTGGTCGGCCCACCGCGGGCCGTGACGAGCGCGCGCACGCTCACCGGGTCGAGCTGCGCCGTGTCGGCCGGGGCCAGGTCGTCGGCGACCAGCACGAACGGCACCCCCGGCGAAGGCACGCCCGGCATCGGCAGGTCGAGCAGCACTGCGACCGTGCGCGCCCTGATGTCGTCTAGGTCCGCGGCGCGCTCGGCGAAGTAGCCGCCCATCGCGGCGAACACGTCCTGCTGCTCACGTAACGCCGAGTCGACGGCCCATGGGGCGGGGACGCCGTCGAGGACACGGCCGGCCACGGACTCGGCCAGCGTCGGGTCGCGGGCCATCATCGCCTGCGCCGACAGCACCTTGGCGGCCGTCGCAGTCGCGGACGCAGCGCGCAGCTCCAGCTCGGCTCCCACCTGCTCGAGTGCCGCCGTTGCGTGGCCCGACTCCCCGGCCGGGTCAGCCACCTCCGGGCGCTGGTCAGGCAGCGCCGGTGGCGGCGCCAGGCGGTAGACGGGGCCGGCACCCACGCCGGGCGAGACACCGAGCCCTGTCAGGACCTCAGGCATCTGCCGGCGCCGGGTCGTCGAGGTCCTGGCCGAGCAGATCTACCAGCCCGTCCAGGGCGACGTCCGCGCCGTCCCCGTCGGCCTCGAGGACGACCGTGTCGCCGTTCCTGGCGCCGAGAGCGAGTACGCCGATGATGCTGCGTGCGTCGACCGGCTTTCCCCCTCCCTTGCTGATCCTCACCGGCACGCCGGACGTCGTGGCCGCCTGGACGAACAGGGCTGCCGGGCGGGCATGCAGCCCTACGCGCGAACCGATGGTGACCTCACGTTGCGCCATGAACGGGTCTCCTTGGTTGTGTGAACGACGGAGCCCGGTCAGGGCTCGACGGTGACCTTGATGGCCTCTCCCCGGGCGACGATGCCGAAGGCGTCGAGCACGTCGCCGAGGTTGAGCCGGTGGGTGATGAGGTCGGCGACGGGGACGTCGCCCGACGCGATGAGCGCTAGCGCCTGCTTGTTGTGTGCCGGGCTCGATCCGTTGGCACCCACCACCGTCAGCTCGCGGTAGTGCACGAGGTTGGAGTCGAGGGTGATGGTGGGCTTGTCCTTCGGCAGACCGCCGAACAGGCTGATCCGCCCGCCGCGTGCCGCCATCAGGAGCGCGTCCTCTTGTGCCTGGCCGGACGCCGCGGCCGTGATCACGACGTCGGCACCGCGGCCGTCGGTGAGCTTGAGCACCTGGTCGACAGCGTCCACCTGGCCGGAACAGATGGCTGCGTCGGGTGCCACGACGCCGGCCGAGAGGTCGAGGCGGGCGCGGTTGAGCTCGACGAGGAACACCCGGTTCGCCCCTCGCGCACGCGCCAGGCGAACGTGGAGACAGCCGATCGGACCGGCCCCCACGACCACGACGTCGTCGCCCGCACCCACGCCGGCCAGCTCCTGGCCGTTGAGGACGCACGCGAGCGGCTCGGCCACCGATGCCTCGGCGAAGCTCACGCCGTCGGGGATGCGGTTCAGACCGTCGACGGCGAGCACGGCCCGGGGCACGACGAGGTACTCCGCGAAACCCCCGTCGTAGTGGTAGCCGACCGAGGTCTGGTTGGGACAGATCGTCATCCGGCCGCGACGGCAGTCCTGGCAGCGCCCGCAAGGAACGGCGGCGATGACCTGCACCCGCTCACCGCTCGCCCAGCCCGTCACGTCGTCGCCGACGTCGACCACATCGCCGGCCACCTCGTGACCCATGACGCGCGGAGGGTCGAGGTGCTGGTGGCCGTGGTTGAAGATCTTGACGTCGGTGCCGCAGGTGGAGCAGGCGCCGACCCGGATCTTCACCTCGCCGACACCGGCGGCGGGCTCGGATGCGTCCTCGATCCGGACGTCGCCGGGCTCGTAGAACCGGGCAACCTTCATGCGCTGGTCTCCTCGTGCGTGTCCTGGTCGATCCCGCCGAGCAGCTCCAGCACGTCGTCGACGTCGATTGCCGAGCGAAGCCTCTCGGCCTCGTCCGGCTCCATCAGGATCTGCGCCAGGGCGGACAGCACCGCCACGTGCTCCTCGCCGCTGGACGCGATGGCGACGCAGACCTTCACCTCGTTCCCGTCCCAGTCCACGCCGGCGGGGTACTGGAGGACACCGAGCGTCGTGCGCCTCACGAGACCCCGGCTCGCGTCGGTGCCGTGCGGGATCGCGACGCCCTCTCCGATGAAGGTCGAGACGGAGTGCTCCCGCTCGAGCATCGCTTCGGCGTAGCCGGCCTCCGCGGCGCCGAGCTCGAGAAGCAGCGCGCCGGACTGGCGGACGGCGTCCCACTTGTCCACCGCCTGCTGTCCGAGCCGCACGCCCTGCGCGCGCAGTACACCGCTCGCGGAGGGGTCAGTCACCGAGCCTCCCACCGTTGCGGATCGCGGCCTCGACCGTGTCGAAGACCGGGTCGCCCATGAACACCTGGAACGGTACGACGACCGCGTTCGGCGCGATCCCCTGTGCCCGCTGTGCCAGGCCGCTGTGGCAGAGCACGACCTGGGCGTCCGCGGGGATGCTGTTGACGGGGACGTGCTCGACGGTCACGTCGTACTTCTTCAGCCGCTTGCGCATCTGGCTGGCCAGCATCACGCTGCTGCCCATCCCGGCGTCGCACGCGACGACCAGCTTGGTGACGTCGCTTCCTGTGATGGTGGGCACGTGGCTCAAGCCTCCGTCGTAGCGGTGCGGTTGGTAGCCGGCTGGGTCTGCGGCTGGGACGAGGTCGGCCCCGGACTGCTGGCCGCGGCGGTGCGTTGGCCGGCTTCCTCCGGCGTCTCGGCCGGAACCTCCGCTTCCAACCGACCGAAGCCGAGGAGCGCCGAACCGACGCCGAAGGACACAGCGGCCGCCACGATCACCGAGAGCAGCACGACCGGGTAGTCGCCCCGGGGGGTGACCGTCAGGTAGGCGAAGATGCTGCCGGGCGACGGGGGCGAGACGAGGCCGGCATTGGTGACCATCGCCGTCGCCACACCTGCCATCCCGCCTGCGATCGCGGCGAGGATCAGGCGTGGCTTCATCAGGATGTAGGGGAAGTAGATCTCGTGGATGCCACCGAGGAACTGGATGATGATCGCTCCCGGAACGGTGGCCCGCAGGCGCCGCGGACCGAAGAACATGTACGCCAGGAGGACGCCCAGGCCGGGGCCGGGGTTCGTCTCGATCATGAAGAGGATCGACTTGCCCTCGTCGGCCGCCTCGGCGACGCCGAGCGGTGACAGAACGCCGTGGTTGATGGCGTTGTTGAGGAACAGGACCTTCGCCGGCTCGACGATGAGCGACACGAGTGGGAGAAGGCTGTGGTCCACCAGGAAGTCCACGCCGTTGCCGGCGGCCTCGGTCAGCTGCTCGACGACCGGTCCGACGGCGTACACGCCTGCGATCGCCGTGACACCCCCGACGATGCCGGCGGCGAAGTTGTCTATCAGCATCTCGAACCCGCTGGGCACCTTGTCCTGGATGGCCTTGTCGGTCAGCTTCAGCAGGAACGCCGCAACCGGGCCCATGATCATCGCGCCGAGGAACATGGGGACGCCCGTCGCGTCGTCACTCGGCGCCAGCAGGGTCTCGGCAGCCGGCACGACGACGCCCATCGTGGCCACGGCGCCGACGACAGCACCGCGCTGGCCGTGGACCAGTCGACCTCCGGTGTAGCCGATGAGGATCGGGAGGAGGAAGAAGATCATCGGCCCGACCAGGGTCGCCAGCTTCTCGTTGGGCGTCCAGCCGGTCGGGATGAACAGCGCCGTGATCAGGCCCCAGGCGATGAACGCCCCGATGTTCGGCATGATCATCCCGGCGAGGTAGCCGCCGATGCGCTGGACGCGCGCGCGGATGCCGTCTCCTTCGAGGTGCTTCGGGTCAGCCACAGCGGCCATGGGGTCACTCCACAGGTAGTCGGTCAGTGCGGGCCGGTCAGGTGGTGGGTCGGGTCGATCCGGGTCGAGACATGCGTGTCCTCGCGTCTGATGTCCGACGAGGCGGGCATCCGGCTGCCCGGGAGACTGACGGCTGCAGCACCCCAGGCGAGCGCCTCCTCGAGGGCCGCCGGGCCGTGCCCCCCGGCGGCGAGGAAGCCCGCGAGCATGGCGTCGCCGGCTCCGACAGTGCTGCGCGGTGCGGTCACGGTGGACCTGCCGTAGACGGGACCGTCGTCCTCGAGAAGGAGCGCGCCGTCGGAGCCGAGACTGGCCAGGACGGCGTCTGCGCCGTCGGCACGAAGGAGCTCTGCGGCGGCCAGGACGTCGCCCAGAGTGTGGATCGGCCGCCCGACGCTCTCGGCGAGCTCGTCGCGGTTGGGCTTCACCAGTGCCGGGTTGGCGGGAAGGCTCGCGCGCAGCGCGGACCCCGACGAGTCGACCGCGACGGAGGTCCCCCCGAGGACCTGTGTCAGCCGCGCGTAGACGTCGGACGAGACGCCCGGCGGGAGGCTTCCGCAGAGTACGACCCACTCGGCTCCGCCCGCGGCCGTGAGGACCGCCTCGACGAGCGACTCGACCTCGACCGGGCGAAGGACACCACCAGGCTCGTTGACCTTCGTCACCGTGCCGTCGGGCTCGACGAGGCTGACGTTGGACCGGGTGCTCGCGGCTACCGGGACGGCGACCACGTCGATCCCGTCCAGGGCCAGCAGGCCCATCAGCCGGTCGCCGTCAGGGCCGCCGAGCGGGAGCACCGCACGGGTCTTGGCCTGATGCTCGGCCAGGGCGCGAGCCACGTTGACCCCCTTGCCGCCCGCGTCCAACCGGGTCCCGGTGGCGCGGACCATGGCGCCGCGCGTCAGGCAGCCGATCTCGATCGTCCGGTCGAGGCTCGGGTTCAGCGTGACGGTGACGATCATGCGCGCACCACGCGAGGGCCGGCCGACTCGAGCTCGGCCGCTGTGCGGTCATCGAGGCCGGTGTCGGTGATGAAGGTGTCGACCTGCTCCAGGTCGCCGAAACGGGCGAGGTGGTCGAAGCCGACCTTGGTGTGGTCGGCGATGAGGACGCAGCGGCGGGCGGAGGCGATCATCGCCCGCTTGGCGGCGGCCTCGGCGTGGTCGGGCGTGGTCAGCCCCCGGCGTACGGACACGCCGTTGGTCGCCACGAACGCAACCTCGACGAACGTGCCGGCCAGGGCGTCGGTGGCCCAGCTGTCGACGGCCGCGAGCGTGCGGCCGCGCACCCGTCCGCCGACGAGGAGCACCGTGATGTTGGGGCGGGTCGCCAAGGACACAGCCAACGGCAACGCGTTCGTGACGACGGTCAGGGCGCGGTCCATCGGAAGGTGCTCAGCCAGGCGTGCCGTCGTCGAACCCGCGTCGAGCAGGATCGCTCCCTCGTCGGGCAGCTCTGACAGCGCGGCCTTGGCGATGCGGTCCTTCTCGGAGGTCATCACGCTGTCGCGGGCAGCCAGCGCCGGCTCGAAGCCCAGCCGCTCGATCGGGATGCCCCCGCCGTGCACGCGGCGCAGCACACCCTGCCGCTCCAGGACGGTCAGGTCCCGGCGGACCGTCTCACTGGTGACGGAGAGCTCGGCGGAGAGCTCGGCGACGTCGACACGGCCGTTGGCCCGGGCGAGACCGACGATGTACTGCTGACGCTCCTCGGGATACACCTGTGGTTTCCCCTCCGCATCAATCTGTGTTTGGTTGTTTTTACTCTTGTTCGTGTGGGAGGTCAAGGCCCTAATGGGCCGTTTTGGACCGCGGCGCCCGGTTGGGCAGGGCTGCGGCACGTCGACACTCGACGTCACGTTGACCGCGACGCAGCTCGCCGACCGGCGGCACGCTCTACAGGCGAGCGAGGAAGCGGGCCCGGTCGACGACGACCCGGGTCAGCTGGCCGCGGGCGACGACGGTGGTCCCGTCACCGGTCTCCTGCTCGGCGACGACGTCGAAGCGCAGCAGCCGGCCGTCGACGTGGAGCAGGTCGGCTCTGACGGCCACCGCCGTCCCGACGGCGCTTGCCCGCTCGTGGGCAAGCTCGACCCGGACGCTGACCGTCGTGCGGGCTGCTTCCACGGTGCCGGCGATGGCGGCGACGGTCGCCTCCTCGCACCAGGCAAGCAGGCGGGGGGTGCCGAGGACATCGAGGTCCCCGCTGCGGATCGCACGGGCGGTGTCGTCAGGGGTCACTTCATGGCGCAGGCACGCATGCAGCCCTGGCTCGATCGGCACGTGGCTAGCCTACGGGCCGTGGAGGCGCGGTTCTGCGACCAGTGCGGCGAGCCGGTTACGAGCGGCAACCATGCCCGCTGCGGGCCCCGGCGGGACCTGGAGCCGCCGCGCTACTGCGGACAGTGCCGCCGGCGGATGGTGGTGCAGGTGCTGCCGCGGGGCTGGTCGGCGCGGTGCACCGAGCACGGCGTCACCCGTACGCCGTGATCGCGCCCACTCCCACCCCCATTTCGCCGATGATCATGCGCAAGTGGTCGACCACTTGCGCATGATCAACGGCGAGGTGGAGCAGGGTCTGCGGGACCGGACGGTCAGGCGACGAGGCCGAGGCGGCGCAGCTCGACGGTGAGGTCGTGCGGGTTCGTCGAGGCGCCCATCGCGGCTTCCAGGGTGATCACGCCGTCGCGGATGAGGGCCACCAGGTGCTGGTCGAAGGTCTGC
>JBOGDX010000119.1:0-7838 GCA_050743225.1 Actinomycetes bacterium
GGAGGGTGAGCGTGCGGCGCTGCGTGTGCCCCGGCTCCTTCGACCCCGTGACCCACGGCCACCTCGACGTGATCGGGCGCGCCAGCCGGCTCTACGACGAGGTCACCGTCGGCGTGCTGGTCAACGCATCGAAGACCGGGCTGTTCCCGGTCGAGGAGCGCATCGAGATGCTTCGCGAGGTGACCAAGGAGCTCGGCAACGTCGTGGTCGACTCGTTCCAGGGCCTGCTCGTGGACTACTGCACGGACCACGACATCCCGGTGATCGTGAAGGGCCTGCGTGCGGTCAGCGACTTCGACTACGAGCTGCAGATGTCCCAGATGAACAACCGCCTCACCGGCGTCGAGACGTTGTTCGTGGCGACCAACCCGGAGTACAGCTTCCTCTCCTCTAGTCTCGTCAAGGAGGTCGCGACGTGGGGCGGCGACGTCTCGGGCCTGGTTCCCGAGCCCGTGCTCCGCCGGCTCGGGTCCCGCCTGCGCCCCGCCTGACCGCACGTCGAGATCCGGAGGCCGACCGCCCGTGGACCTGCACGACAAGCTCGACGAGCTCACCGCGATCGTCGAGGACGCGCGGTCGATGCCCATGTCGGCGTCCTGCATCGTCAACCGCGGGGAGGTCCTGGGGCTGCTCGAGGAGATCCGCGGGCTGCTGCCCGAGGAGTTCCGCCACGCCCAGATCCTGCTCGCGGACCGGGAGTCGGTCGTCGACGAGGGGCGGCGGGAGGCCGAGCGGCTGATCGGCCGCGCCGAGGAGGAGCGGCTGCACCTGACCTCCGAGACGGCGGTCGTGACCGAGGCCCGTCGCGAGGCGGACCGGATCCACCGCGCCGCCCTGGAGGAGGCGCAGGCCATGCGCCGCGAGGTCGACGACTACGTCGACACCAAGCTCGCCAACTTCGAGGTGGTCCTGGACAAGACCCTCTCGGCCGTGCACCGGGGCCGGGACAAGCTGCGGGGGCGGACCGCGCACGAGGACCTCGCCGACCCCGAGACCTCCGGGACCGCGCACGCCCACCCGCTGGACCCCCAGGGAAGTGATCCCGGCTGAGGTCGCGCCGGATTTTGGGGCCGACCTGCGTGGTCAGGTAGCCTTTGCGGGTTCCCACCGGGGCCATGAGCCCACTCGATCCGAAGTGAGCATGCCCGAAGAGACCAGGAGATCCGCCCCGCGCCTCGACCCGCGTTCGCCGCTTGTCCTCGACACCCGTGAGCTGGGGCGGCGCCCGGGATCCATGCGCACGGTCTCCCGATCTGTTCCGGCACCCGCCCACCTCGGGGTCGATGTGCTCGGCGTCCCGGAGGGATCGGCCCTCGAGCTGGACCTGCGGCTCGAGTCGGTCGTGGAAGGCGTGCTGGTGTCCGGCACGGTGGCTGCCACCGTCGCCGGGGACTGCGTGCGCTGCCTCGACCCGGTCACCCGCGACCTCGTGGTCGACCTCCAGGAGCTCTTCGTCCATTCGGGCGAGGGGCGGGGGCGGCACCAGGGTTCCGACGCGGACGACCAGGCCGAGGACCTGCCCGCGCTGGAGGGCGACCTGCTCGACCTCGAGCCGGCGGTCCGGGACGCGGTGGTGCTCGCACTGCCGCTCCAGCCGGTGTGCCGGGACGACTGCCCGGGCCTGTGCCCCATCTGCGGGGTGCGGCTCGAGGAGGACCCCGACGGCAGCGCGCACCGGCACGAGGAGAGCGACCCGCGGTGGGCGGCCCTCCGCCAGCTGACCGACTGACCGACTGACCGCACGACCCAGCTCGACCGAGACGCCCCAGCGGCGCCATCCACGACGAGGAGACCAGACCCGTGGCCGTTCCCAAGCGGAAGATGTCGCGCAGCAACACCCGCTCGCGGCGGGCGAATTGGAAGACCACCGTCGCTCCACTCGCCCCGTGCAAGCGCTGCCGTGAGCCCAAGCTTTCGCACGTCGCATGCCCGACCTGCGGCTCGTACAACGGCCGCGACGTCCTCGACGTCTGAGCGGCCGGGCTTCGTGACTGCAGTCGCGTCCTCGGCGGGGCCGGAGGGTTCCTCCGAGCTCGGATCGCAGCTGGGCGTCGGGGTCGACGACGGGCTGCTCGAGCGCGCCCTGACTCACCGCTCGTTCGCCTATGAGAACGGCAACCTGCCGACCAACGAGCGCCTGGAGTTCCTCGGGGAC
Organism: Actinomycetes bacterium; assembly: GCA_050743225.1. Taxonomy (GTDB): domain Bacteria; phylum Actinomycetota; class Actinomycetes; order JACCUZ01; family JACCUZ01; genus JBOGDX01. The sequence continues at coordinate 2,156 of JBOGDX010000119.1, forward strand.
TCGGTGCTCGGTCTCGTCGTGACCGACACCCTGTTCCGCAGCCATCCTGAGCTTCCCGAGGGGCAGCTGGCCAAGCTGCGGGCGGCCGTCGTGAACATGCGCGCCCTCGCCGACGTGGGCCGGGACCTTCGCCTCGGGGAGTTCGTGCGCCTCGGGCGGGGCGAGGAGACCACCGGGGGTCGCGACAAGTCCTCGATCCTCGCCGACACGCTCGAGGCCGTGATCGGGGCGGTGTACATCGACCGGGGGTTGGCCGAGGCATCGCGGCTGGTGCACCGCCTGTTCGACCCGCTGATCGACGAGGCGGCGACGCTGGGGGCCGGCCTCGACTGGAAGACCAGCCTGCAGGAGCTGACGGCGACGGCCTCCATGGGGGTGCCCGAGTACCTCGTGAGCGAGACCGGTCCGGACCACCAGAAGCTGTTCACCGCCGTGGCGCAAGTCGGCGGCGAGGCGTACGGCGAGGGAACCGGGCGCAGCAAGAAGGAGGCCGAGCAGGAGGCCGCCGCGAAGGCCTGGCGCCGGCTGCACGCCCAAGCCCCGGAGCTCTCCGACGACGGGCCGCCGGCTCCGCCCGTCTGACCCACGAGACCAGGCGTACGTCGAGATGCCCGAGCTGCCGGAGGTCGAGGTCGTCCGGCGCGGCCTGGCCCGCTGGGTGACCGGACGTACTGTCGCCGACGTGGACGTCCGGCACCCCCGCGCGACCCGCCGGCACCTCGCGGGCCCCGCCGACTTCGCCACCCGGCTGCGAGGCCGGACCCTGGTGGGCGCCGAGCGACGCGGCAAGTACCTCTGGCTGCGCCTGGCCGAGCCGCACGACGCGGAGGCCGGGGAGGCCGTCCTCGCCCACCTGGGCATGAGCGGGCAGCTGCTCGTCCGCCCCGGCGGGGCGCCCGACGAGGTCCACCTGAGGGTACGAGTCCGGTTCGCCGACGGCGGTCCCGAGCTGCGCTTCGTGGACCAGCGGACCTTCGGCGGGCTGTCGCTGGTCGAGACCGACCGCGCCGGCGTCCCGCTGCCGATCACCCATATTGCCCGCGACCCGCTCGACCCGGCCTTCGACGACGGCCTGTTCGCGGTGGCGCTGAGACGGCGGCGGACCGGGCTCAAGCGCGCCCTGCTCGACCAGACCCTTGTCAGCGGCGTCGGCAACATCTACGCCGACGAGGCGCTCTGGCGGGCCCGGCTGCACTACCTCAGGCCAACCGGGACGATGACCCGCGCGCGGGCGTTCGATGCCCTCGAGGCGGCCCGGGCGGTGATGGTGGAGGCCCTCGACAGGGGCGGGACGTCCTTCGACGCGCTCTACGTCGACGTCAACGGCGAGAGCGGGTACTTCGAGCGCGAGCTCGCGGTGTACGGCCGGACGGGGCTGCCCTGCCGGCGCTGCGGGGCGCTCGTCGTGCGGGAGCCGTTCATGAACCGGTCGTCGTTCCGCTGCCCGCGATGCCAGCCCCGACCGCGAACCGCACATGAGTGAGCCGTCGGGCGACGTCGTCGAGCAGGGACGCGAGCCGGGTGGTGCAGGCTCGCGCAACTCCGTCCGGGTGGTCGTCCTCGTCATCCTCATCGCCGCCGTGGGGCTGGCGCTCTCCCGCAGCGGGCTTCTGTCGGCGGACGCGCCAATCCGCAAGAACGGCGGCCCGTCGCCTGCCGGCCCGACGGCACCCCGTGCCGAGGGCCTCGTCGCCCGCTACGAGGACCACCTGGTCACGGCGGGCCAGGACGACGTCGCCGCGGGCGCGCGGCTGCCAGACGGGTTCCCGTCGGACGCCGCGCTCGTGCCGGTGGTGACCGGGGCCGGCGCCGGCATCGTGCTGGGCGCCCATCACGGGAATCTCGTCCGGGTCGCTCCCAAGCGGACGGCCCGCTGGCAGCCGATCGGGCGCGCGGACAGGGTGGTGGCCCCGGCGGCCGCGCCGGGCCGAGCCCTGGTGCTGCGGTCCGGCGACGTCGTGGAGGTCGAAGTGGGCGCCGGTGCCGTCGTCCAGCCCTCGCCGTTCCCCGGATTCGACGCCGCCGCCGGCTGGGAGCCCGAGGGTGTCGTGTCAGCTCTGGGAACCCGGCCGCTGCTGATGAGCCGGATATCGACGGACGGCCCGGCGCGGGAGCTGGCCCTGGCGTGGCCGCTCCGCCGGGTGCAGGCGGAGACCGAACCCGCCGTGCAGGTGCTCGGGACGTTCGGGCCCTTGGTGGGCATCGCCGAGGACTGGGTCCTGACAACGTCCGGGACCTGTCCGGGCCCCTCCTGCCGGGTCCGGATCGCCAGCGTCACCCGCGACGCCGTGCTGGCCCGGGACGTGGCCCCGCCACCGGGTTGGGTCTTTGGGGACCCGCGGTCGGACGGCGGCAGCCACGGGCCGTTGGTGCCGGTGTCCCGGCCCGGCGACGGCGCCGTCGGCCTGGCGCGGCTGGTGGCCGGCGGCGACAACGCGCTGCTGGTGGAGGGCACGACGGGAGTCGATCTCGATGCCGGGTTCGCCGTCGACCTCGACGGGTCGGTCTACTTCCTGACGGGGGCCTCTGAGAGTGAGCCCGCTCGGCTGCGGCTGTGGCAGCCGGACCAGCTCGGGGGCGCCGTGGACGTCCGCGACGGTGCGCTCCCGGACGGTGCCCGGCTGGTCTGTGTCTGCGGCTGAGCGGAGGGCCCTACCCTCACGGGCGTGAGCCAGGTCCGGGAGGCGCTGCTGTGGCCGCTGCTCGGCGTCGTCCTGCTGCTCGCGGCCTGCGGAGGAGACCCCGACCCGGGCACCGACCAGGACGCGCCGTCGCTGTCGGCCGAGGTGGTGCAGCTGCGGCGCGACGAGGTGCTGGAGCGGGTCGAGATCGCGCTGCGGAACACCGGCGGCTCCGAGGTCGTCGTCGAGCGGCTGACCCTGCGAGTCCCGGGGTTCCGTTCGGCGGGACCCGTGCCCAAGGACTCGCCGATCCCGCCGGACGGGCTGGTCTACCTCCCGACCCCCTACGGCGCCGTGCGGTGTGCTGCCGACGGCACGGCCGCCGTGGGCCGGCCGGTCGTGACCCTGCGGGTCCGCACGGGTGGGACGGGGGCCGCCCGCCGCACGGTGCTGCGACCGCGGGACCCGGACGGTCTGCTGGTTCGGATCGCGGCCCGGGAGTGCACCGTCCGGCGGCTCGCGGAGGAGGTGGACCTGCGGTTCGGCGGCGACTGGCGACCGGAGCGCACGAGCGACGGCCCGGTCGTCCACGGGACGCTGGAGGCCCGGCTGCTCGGCGACCAGCCCCGCGACCTGACACAGGTGGGCGGCACCGTCATCTACTCGCTGCGGGCCGAGGGTGAGGCGCCCGCGGGACCGCTGGCCTCACTCACCCCCGAGTCGCGCCAGGCGTCCGTCCCCGTGGTGGTGTCGGTGGCGCGCTGCGACGGGCACGCCAGGGGCGAGGCCAAGAAGCCCTACGCCTTCCTCGTCTGGCTCGCGCCCCCGGGTGGCACCGAGGTCGCCGTCAGTCCGGCCGTGGACGATGCGTCGCGGGCGGCGTTCCGGCAGGTCTGCCCGCTATGAGGCGCGCGCAGAGCGGGTCGTTCTATGCGCCATCACCCATATGGCGCATTGGGACCTTGTGATCACCCTGTGACCTATTGACCCTGCGCAAACGGGGTGGGACCCTGGTAGTCACGTCGCGCCAGGCCTCGGTGTGGTCACAACCCGAGCACCTCTAGCGGCACCCCCGGTTGAGCGACCCGCAGCGTCGCGGGACGAAGCACGTGGAGGATCAACGCATGGCGAAGGCCCTCATCGGTCATGTCGGCGGTTTCGACCCCCGCACGGTGATGGAGGTGCGGAGGCTGCACGAGCGAGTACGCAGCCTGGAGGCAGAAGTAGTCCGGCTTCGGGCCGAGAACGACGCCCTCAGCTCCACCATCACCGACAGCCACCTGATCTCGCTCGAGGTCGCGAAGGAGCCCGCGCTGGCCTGAGCAGACGGGGCGCTCGCGACGTACGCACGGCCTAGCCCGCCAGGCCACCGCCTGACGCCGGCCCACGCCACCCGCCCCACCGATCGACGGGACGCCTTCGAGCGTCCCGTTGCCATGTTCCGGGGCGGCCGTAGGCGCGCCGTCACGCACGGTGAATGGCCCGGATCCGGCGTTTGGTACTGGGGTCACGGGGAACGTGACCGCGGTCACCCTGCCCTCGTTTGACCGGGTGTGCAGGTGCAACTGCGCCGATGCCGCAATCTGGAGGCCCCGTGTCCGCCCGTCATATGTCCAGCGCCGTGCGCCCGATCGCCCTGGCCGCCGCCATCCTCGTCGCAGGAGCCGGGTTCGCGCCCGCGGCCGCCGCCCATCCGGCGGACGGGTCGAACACGTCGCAGAAGCGCCAGCAGTTCACCGACGGGATCAGCGTCCCCGTGATCTCCAGCCCGAACGTGCGCTTCGTCACCAACGTGCCGGACACGGCAGGGATCTCCGGCATCTTCGCCAAGTCGGCGCCCTACTTCTACGTCTCGAGCACCGACAGCATCACGGTCTACGACGTGTCCAACCCGGTCGCCCCGAAGATCACCGGCGTGCTCCCGAACATCGTCTTCGAGAACGAGGCGATGAACTACGGCGAGAAGAAGGTCGACGGGGTCGTGAACCGCTTCGTGCTGGTGGGCGTGGACCTCGTGGAGTTCACCCCGACGGTCCCGGACCACGTGGGCCGCAGCAACGAGGTCCTGGTCGTCGACGTGACCGACCCGGCAAACCCGCACGTCCGGTCGCGGGTAGCGACCCAGACCAACACGCACACGGTCAGCTGCATCCGTGAGACCGACTGCCAGTACGCCTACACGGCCGGCCGTAACGGCAAGTTCTCGATCGTCGACCTCAGCGACCTCGACAACCCGCGCGAGGTCGGGGTGTTCGACTCGCCCGCCGGCGGCCCCAACGCCGTGTTCACCAGCGGCGCGGGCCACAAGTGGAACTTCGACAACGCCGGGTACGGCATCCACACCGGGTCCGGCGGCAGCGCCATCTTCGACGTCTCGAACCCGACAGCACCCTCCCTGGTCGCCACGACCGACAGCAACGGCTCGACCGGACCGTGGAACGACTTCATCCACCACAACGCCGATCGTCCGAACGCCTCCCGCTTCGTCCCGGGCACCCAGCCGAGCGTCGGCAAGGGCAACGTGCTGCTGGTGACGGAGGAGGACTACGAGAACACCGACTGCGCCACCGCCGGCAGCATGCAGACCTGGCACGTCGGCAGCCTCGACGGCACACCCGGCACCATCACGCCGTTGGACCGCATCAACCCGGTCGACCTGGGCGAGGGCGTGTCCGCGCCGCACATGGCCTTCTGCTCGGCGCACTGGTTCGACTACCACCCGAGCGGCATCGTCGCGCAGGGCTTCTACGAGGGCGGCCTGCGGCTCATCGACGTCCGCGATCCCCGCGACATCAAGGAGTACGGCTACGTAGCGAGCGGGCTCTCCGAGGTGTGGGATGCCTACTGGGTGCCGCAGCGCAACAAGAACGGGGTCGCCGGCTCGAGCAAGACCAACATCGTCTACACCGTCGACGCCGTCCGCGGGCTCGACGTCTACACGGTGGACCTGCCCGGGTCTGCCACCTCCCCGCCGCTCCTCGGCGGGTTCGGCGGGTCCGCTGGGCCGGACCCGGCGGTAACCGTCCTGGCCGGCGGCCTGCTGGGGCTGACCGGCCTGGCCC
>JBOGDX010000120.1:0-7836 GCA_050743225.1 Actinomycetes bacterium
GACCACGTGGTCGTGGTCGGGGCGGGACTCGGCGGCCTGTCGGCCGCGCTGCGGCTCGCCGGGGCGGGGCGGTCAGTGACGCTTCTCGAACGCGAGGACGTGCCGGGTGGTCGCGCCGGGCTGCTGGTCGACCGTGGCTACTCCTTCGACACCGGCCCGACGGTGCTCACGATGCCGGACCTGGTCGCCGACGCGCTGGACTGTGTCGGCGAGTCCATGGACGACTGGCTGGAGCTGCTGCCCGTCACGCCGGCCTACCGCGCCCGCTTCGCCGACGGGTCATCGCTCGACGTGCACGCCTCGGTCGAGGCCATGGCCGACGAGGTCGCGCGGGTGTGCGGCGCCCGGGAGGCCGACGGCTACCGGCGGCTGGTGGCGTTCGTGTCCGAGCTGTATCGCCTGGAGATGCGCGACTTCATCGACCGCAACGTCGACTCCCCGCTGTCCCTGCTGCGCCCGTCGCTGGCCCGGCTGGTCGCCCACGGCGGGCTGCGGCGCCTCGCCCCGACGGTGGGGCAGTTCCTGCGCGACGACCGCACCCGGCGGGTGTTCTCGTTCCAGGCGATGTACGCCGGCCTGTCGCCGTACGACGCCCTCGCCCTCTACGCCGTCATCGGGTACATGGACGCGGTCGCCGGGGTGTTCTTCCCGCGCGGGGGCATGCATGCGGTGCCGCGGGCGCTGGCCGGCGCGGCCGAGAAGCACGGCGTCGTGGTGAGGTACGGCGAGACAGTGCAGCGGGTCGAGCTGCGGGGACGCCGGGCTGTCGCGGTCGTCACGGCCGGCGGCGACCGGGTGCCGTGCGACGCCGTCGTGCTCAACCCCGACCTGCCGGCAGCCCGGCGGCTGGTGGGCGCGGAGGTCCGGCGCAAGCTCACCTACTCGCCGTCCTGCTTCCTCATGCTGGCGGGGTCGCGGTCGGTCTCCGACGAGGACGCGCACCACACGATCTCGTTCGGGCGTGCGTGGCGCTCGGTGTTCGACGAGCTCCTCGGCGGTCGGCTGATGAGCGACCCGTCGTTCCTGGTGTCGTCGCCGTCGGACCCGTCGTTGGCGCCCCCAGGACGCAGCAGCTACACCGTGCTGTTCCCGACCCCGAACCTCGACGCGCCCGTCGACTGGACCGTGGAGGGACCGCGGTACCGCGCCCAGGTGCTCGCGACCCTGGAGGCTCGCGGTTGGCCGGGCTTCGCCGACGGCCTGGAGGTCGAGCACACGACGACGCCGCTGGACTGGGCGGCGCGGGGGATGGAGCGCGGCACGCCCTTCGCGGCTGCGCACACGTTCCGGCAGACCGGGCCGTTCCGCCCGGGCAACCTGTGGGGGGAGAACGTCGTCTTCGCCGGGTCGGGCACCCGGCCCGGCGTCGGTGTGCCGATGGTGCTGCTCTCGGGGCGGCTGGCGGCGGAGCGCATCCTCGGCCCGGACCCGTCCTACCGCTCCCGCGCCTGGCTCTGACATGCACAGCAACACACAGAAGCGGCCGTTCAGGCGTTTATGTGCGCCCTCAGGCGGCCTTCTGTGTGCTGGTGTGCCGACGACTGCGCGTCGGGACGGTCTTGGCGAGCTCGTGCCGGACCGCGTCGACGACGTAGTCGGGGTCGAACCGGACGTCCTCCCAGGAGAAGCGCAGCAGCCGCCAGTCGAGGCGACAGAACGCGTTCGCTCGCCGACGGTCCGTGCGGTAGTCGGACCGTTCCCGGTGGAACTCGAAGCCATCCGCCTCGACCACCAACCTTGCCCGCGGCCACACGAAGTCGACCCGCGCGACGGCGTGGCCCCGGTCATCACGCACGACCCACTGGGTCTCGTCCGGCGCCAGCCCGTTCTCGAGGAGCAGCACTCGGATCAGCGACTCGAGAACGGAACCGGACTTGGGGTCCACCATTCGGGCCATTCGACGCACCGGAGGTGCGTTCTTGCCTCGGGTCCGGGCCGCCGCGGCCCGCAGCTCATCGACGGTCACGAGACCCTTTCGCATCGCCGAGTCCGCGATGACGACAGCCTCCGAGACTGGCAGGACACGCGCGCAGTCGAGGACGGTGCGCAGCGGCGTGGTCACCCGCAGACCGCGCCTGACCTCGGTGTTTCCGACGTCGGCGCGGTGGATCAGCACCCCGGGATACCGGGCGCGACTGTGGTCACGGGCGACGCTGACCCGCTGGTCGGGCTGGTGCACCATCTCGAGGTCCCAGAGAACCGCCGCGGAGTCGTGCGACACGACTGCTCGAAGTGCGACGGCGGCGGCCGTCAGCGCTTCGACCCCCTCTGGCATCCCGAGCCCGTAGACACCCCTGCGGAGTCGAACGACCCGACCCTGATCGAGCGCGGCGAGCAAGTGGTGGCGCGTGACGCCGCTGCGGCGCAGCCCCGCGTACGTCGCGAAGCCGCCCATGTCGGCGAGCACCCGGGCGACATCCACCACGGGAGCGTGGCAGGAATGGGCATCGCGGCGGCGGACGGCCTGTGGACAACCGTCCGGGTCCAGCACAACAACACACAATGGGGCGCTCTGGAGCTGGTTTCGGCGCCCGAACCGGCGCTTCTGTGTGCTGGTGTGCAGGCGGCAGGGACCACGAGCACGTGAGCGGGCGGGAGCTGGACGCGGCCGGGATCGCCGACCCGTCGCTGCGGGCCGCCTACGAGCTGTGCCGCCGGCTCAACGCAGCACACGGCCGCAGCTACTACTTGTCGACCCTCCTGCTCCCACCGGCCAAGCGTCCGCACGTGCACGCGCTGTACGGGTTCGCCCGCTACGCCGACGAGCTCGTCGACGACCCCTCGACAGCCGACCCCGCCCACCTGCTTGCGTGGAGCGACCGCTTCCTGCGCGACCTGGCTACCGGGGACAGCGCCGACCCCGTCTCCCGCGCCGCGATCCACACCGCATGCACGTGGGGGATCCCGACGCACACGTTCGAGGCCTTCCTCGACAGCATGCGCATGGACATCACGGTGACCGGATACCCGACGTACGCCGACCTGGAGCAGTACATGCACGGCTCCGCGGCGGTCATCGGCCTGCAGATGGTGCCGATCCTGGCGCCGCTGGACGGGCAGTCGGAGCGGGCCGCGTGCCACGCCCAGGCACTGGGCCGGGCCTTCCAGCTCACCAACTTCGTCCGCGACGTCGCCGAGGACCTTCGTCGAGGGCGGGTCTACCTCCCGCAGGAGGACCTCGACCGCTTCGGCGTGACCCGCGCCGACCTCACCCCCGGGCCGGCCGCACCGCCAGTCGTCGCGCTGCTCGAGTTCGAGATCGCCCGCGCCCGGCGCCTCTATGAAGACGCTTGGCCGGGCATCGAGCTGCTGCACCCGTCCAGTCGCGACTGCATCCGCACCGCTTTCACGCTGTACGCCGGGATCCTCGACGCCGTCGAGCGGTCTAGCCACCAGGTCCTGGACCGGCGGGTCACCGTCGCCATGCCCCGACGGCTCAAGGTGGCGCTCCCCGCGATGGTCCGGGCCCGCCGGGCGCGCTCCTGAAGCGGCTGCCCCACCACACCCACCACGCCAACGTCTGCACCACCAGCGAGAACCCGAACAGCAGGTCCTCGACCGGCGCGAACGCGATGCGCGGCCCGAGGATCGCGGACTCGGCGTACGTCACGACCTCGCGACCCGTGAGCCACCCGTTCGTGAGCAGCTGGAAGCCGAGGACGATCGCGTACGACGTCCAGAACACCGGCCGCGTCACGACCCTGGTGCCCAGCACGAACAGGTCGAGGATCACGGCGCCGGCGACACCGAGCACCGCGAGGACGGTGTAGCTCACTCGTCACCCGCCGGCCAACTCTTGACCCGCCGTACCGCCTCGAACGCCAGCACCGAGCAGGTCGGAACGACGACGAAGAACAGCAGCTCCTCCGGAGGCAACCCGCCGGGCAACCGCACGGCGAGGGTCTGCGCCGGGTCGAACTCCCAGTGCCCCGCAGCGACGGCATAGAGGTCCCAGGCGAGGAAGACCGCGACGACCGGCGCCAGAGTCAACACCAGCCGCCGCCACTGCCGGTAGACCCGCACGCCGAGCACGACCTCGAGCGGCAGAGTGCCGACTACGCAGAACGCGAGCATGAGGACGTACGCCAGGTGACGCACTCAGAAGCCAAGTGCCTGCGCGCGCCGCTTCACCTCGGTACCGCGGTTCGCGACCAGTGCCTCGACCGGCGATCCGGGCAGCGAGTCGTCCGGGCTGAACAGCCAGCGCAGCGCCTCGTCGTCGGTGTAGCGCGCGTCGGCGAGCAGGGTCAGCGTGCCCGGCAGACCCTTGAGCACCTTGCCGTCCTGAACGAAGTCGGCCGGGATCGCGAGCGCCCTGTTCTCGCCGCGCCGCACCGCCAGCATTTGCCGGTCGGTCACGAGCTGACGCACGCGGGACACCGGTACTTCCATGAGGTCGGCGACCTCGGGCAGCGTCAGCCAGTCGGTGACGAGGGACTCGACGGCAGTGTCTTCGGGCACCCGGCCAGCCTGCCACGGAGCGGCCCCCGGCTCGCGCTAGGCCGCCGCGGCCTTCACCGCTACGGACGGGTCGGCCAACAGAGCCGCATCGACCGTCGCACCCCGTTCCATCAGGTGCCGGGCCTGCACGAGGTCGCGGGGCCGGTCAACGGTGAGCGCGGCCACGAGCCGGTCGCCGGCCAGCCAGAATGCCGCCCACCGCTCCCCGTCCTCCCGCCAGACGCACCGGTCGCCCGCCGGGTGGTGGCCGGCGTACTGCACCATCCGGCCCCACTGCTCGGACCAGAAGTAGGGAACCGGGTCCCACACCTCGCCACTCCCCAGCACGTTGGCCGCGGCGACGGCTGGTGCGCGCAAGGCGTTGTCCCAGTGCTCGACGAGCATCCGCGTCGCGTACCGGTCCGACTCCCAGGACGAGCAGTCGCCGACCGCCCAGACGCCCGGCACCGATGTCCGCAGCTGCGCGTCGACGGCGACCGCTCCGGCTGCCGTGAGCTCGACACCCGCGGGCGCCATCGGTCGCGCCCCGACGGCGAGGAGCACCACATCCGCCGGGATCCGTTCGCCATCGGCCAGGTGCACGGCGCCCGGTTCGACCGCGTCGACCAGCGCGTCCAGCCGCAGGTCCACCTCCGACCACCACGGCAGCATCCGACCGCCGACGTCGGCTGGCAGCGCCGAGGCAAGCGGCGCGGGCAGGCTCTCTACCACGGTCACGTCCACGCCGCTAGCCACCGCCGCGGTCGCGACCTCCGCCCCGATCCAGCCGGCCCCTACGACGACGAGCCGGACACCAGCGCGCAACCAGCCGCGCAGGCGCAGCGAGTCGTCGTGGGTACGCAGGGTCAGCGCCGTCTCGGCTCCGGGCAGCCGACGGGGCTCGGCGCCGGTGGCGAGCACGAGGGCGTCGAAGGGCAGGTCGCCATGGTCGGTCGACACGACGCCGGCGCCGACCTCGGTGACCGTCGTCGACAGCCGGAGGTCGCAGTCGAGCGCCGCCCAGTCCGCGTCGAGCTGCGAGCTGTCGGTCTCGCCGGCCAGCAGCTGCTTCGACAGCGGTGGCCGGTCGTACGGCGGGCGCGACTCGGCGCCGATGAGCGCGAGCTGCCCGTCGTACCCCTGGCTGCGCAGGGCGACGACGCTCTGCAGGCCCGCGAGTCCGGCACCGGTGACGACGATCATCGCGCCAGGTTGCCACCCGCCGCCGCTCACCCGCCCACGGGCTCCGCGCCACCTCGTGCTGCTGGTGGTGCCGCGGGTGTCCGCGAGACGTGCCACGCTGAATGACACGGCTGTAGTACCACGATCACGTAACAAACGCCCCACAGGTCGCATTAGTCACACCAGTCACGGCAGTATCTCCAGCCGCACGACCGGTGACCCTTCCCCGACCGTGAGGACCCCTCGGCGATGTCGCTTCCGACCAGACCGGAGTCGCTTCCGGCCCGACCGACTGTCCGTCCGACCCGCCGGCGCCGCACCGCTCTGCGCCTCGCCCGCAACATCGGTGTCCCGCTCCTGCTGGCCGGCCTGGTCACGGCCGGGTCCCCGGGGTGGGGGCTCTACACGATCGAGCGCGGCGACACCCTCAGCGAGATCGCGGCGCGCTACGACACCTCGGTCGCCAAGCTGGTGCAGGTCAACCGGCTGCCCGGCAACGGGAACCTGATCATCGCCGGCCGCACGCTGAAGGTCCCCGGCGCGAGCGGCGGGTCGAGCGGCGGAGGCGGTGGGGCCCGCCACCACCGTGTCGTGAGCGGCGACACGCTCTCGGAGATCGCCCTGCGCTACGGCGTCTCCCAGGCCGCTCTCAAGCAGGCCAACAGGATCGGCGGCGCCAACGTGGTCATGCTGGGCATCACGCTGCGCATCCCGGGTGGCTCCGGCGGCGGCGGCAGCACGAACAACGGCGGCAACACCTTCGCCGGCCGTACGTACACCAGCTCGGTGGTCAACGCCGCGTCGCACAACCGGCAGCGCCTTACCCGCCGCAACGTCCCCAGCCGCGACGGAATGCGCTCGATCATCGCGGCCAAGGCGCGTGCCAACGGGGTGGACCCGGCGCTGGCCCTGGCCGTGAGCTACCAGGAGTCCGGCTGGAACCAGGGAGCCGTCTCGGTGGCCAACGCGGTCGGCGCGATGCAGGTGATCCCCACCACAACCGACTGGATCTCCGGGGTCGTCGGGCGCCGCCTCAACCCGCTCGACCCGCAGGACAACGCCACGACCGGCGTGGTGCTGCTCAAGATCCTCACGCAGACGGCCAGCAGCGAGCGGCAGGCCGTGGCGGGCTACTACCAGGGCCTGCGCTCGGTCCGGGAGCGCGGGATGTACGCGGACACCAGGCGGTACGTCGCCAACGTGATGGCCCTCAAGGCCCGGTTCAGCTGATCACCGGCCGCGCGTCCAGGACGGGTCCACCCGTGGATCACCCGTAGACTCCCCGCGTGGACACGACTGTCAAGGACCCACTCGTCGGGCGCGTGCTCGACGGGCGGTACCACGTCGGGTCCCGCCTGGCGCGCGGCGGCATGGCCACGGTCTACGAGGCGCATGACAACCGGCTCGACCGCACGATCGCCCTCAAGGTCATGCACCCGAGCCTGGCCGACGACGAGGAGTTCGTCTCACGCTTCATCCGCGAGGCGCACTCCGCCGCCCGGCTCTCCCACCCCAACGTGGTGGCCGTCTACGACCAGGGCGCCGACCAGGGCATCGTCTTCCTCGCCATGGAGCTGGTCCGCGGGCGCACCCTGCGCGACCTGATCCGCGAGCGCGGCAACCTCAGCCCACGACAGGCGCTCGAGGTGCTCGAGCCCGTGCTGGCGGCCCTCGGCGCAGCCCACGCGGCGGGGATCGTGCACCGGGACGTCAAGCCCGAGAACGTGCTGCTCTCCGACGACGACCGCGTCAAAGTGGCCGACTTCGGCCTGGCCCGGGCGGTCAGCGGCAACAACAGCCACACCACGGCGAGCGGGATCCTGATGGGCACCGTCGCCTACCTCTCCCCCGAGCAGGTCGAGCGGGGCGTCGCAGACCCCAGGTCCGACGTCTACGCCTCCGGCATCCTGCTCTACGAGATGCTCACCGGCCTCAAGCCGTACGACGGCGAGACCGCTATCCAGGTTGCCTACCGGCACGTCCACGACGACGTCCCCGCCCCGTCCGATCTGGTTCCCGGCCTGCCGCCCGAGCTGGACGCGCTCGTGGCCCGCGCCACAAGCCGCGACCCTGAGGGCCGTCCGGCCGATGCCCGTCAGCTGCTGGGTGAGGTGTCGACCGCTCGCCGCCAGCTCTCCGACGGCGAGCTCGACACGCTCGGTCCTGCCCTGCCGGCCGTGCAGGCGCGCACCGACAAGACGCTCGTCGTTGACC